>DASUPQ010000596.1 GCA_036280995.1 Actinomycetota bacterium
CTGAGGTCAACCCGCTCGACAGCCCGGACGTCGTGGCCCCCGGCGGTGAACTCCTTCTCCACCCCGACCAGCTCGATCGCGGCCAGGCCGTCCTCTTCAGGGACGGCCCGGCGGGCGCCCGCCTGGACCGTCGTGTCTGCCATCGCCTCGTCCCTCGTCTCAGGCGGCCGATCCGCCGATTCGACCACACGGGAACATATGGACGCTAGCATTCCGCCCCGGGGCGTCCATGTACGAACCGGCACCGCGCGGGGCTCCTGGCTGCCAATTCGTCACCGTAGGTATCAGTCCCCGAAGCCCCGGCCATGGAGCACGTCGGCGGCCTGGAGGGCGAGCCAGAACTCGACCCGGTCGCCGGCCCGGTCCAGGTCGCGGCCGGTGAGCTCGGCGATCCGGCGGATCCGGTAGCGCAGGGTGTGGCGGTGCACGGCCAGGGCCCTGGCCGCCGCCTCCCAGTTGCCGTTGTGCTCGAGGAAGGCCCGCAGGCTGGCCACCAGGTCGCCGTGGTGGCGCCGGTCGTAGTCGGCCAGGGGGTCGAGCAGGCCGCGGGAGATGGCCTCCAGGGCGGCGTCCTCCTGCCTGGCCAGCAGCAGGCGGTGGCTGCCGAGGTCGGCAACGGTCGCGACCCGCCGCTCGCCGGGCCCGGTGGCCGGGCCGGCCGCCTCAAGGGCGAACCGGGCCTCCTGGTAGGCGCGGCGCAGGCCGCGCGGGTCGGCCTCGGGCATGCCGAGGCCGAAGCGGGCGCCCAGCCCCCTGGCCAGGACCGCCTCGGCCACCGCGTCGGCGGCCGCGCGAGCCTCGGCCGGGTCGGCCGCCTCGAACAGGGCGACCACCGAGGCGTCCTGGGTGCTGAGCACGTACGGCGCCGGGCGGCGCGAGAGGCGGTCCTGGACGAGCAGCCGCAGCGCCTCCACGGCCGCCTCGGCGCCGTCGGGCTCCTCCCGCCTGGCCACCAGCACCGCGATCGCCGGGGAGGCGCCGAGGCCGAGGAAGCGGAGACGCCGGCGGATCTCGGAGGCCGACAGCTCCCCCTCGAGCAGGGCGTCGAGGAAGTCGCCGACCAGCCGGCGCTCGGTCCTGGCCACCGCCTGGGCCTTGGCCAGCTCCAGGGCGACGGCGGTGGCCAGGTGGTGGACGACCACCTGGTGGAAGGGCTCGGGGCGGGCGCCCCGGTGCAGCACCAGGAACCCGGCCGGGCCGCCCCCGACCAGGACGGGCAGCAGGGTGCGGCTGCCGCCCTCGTCCGACAGGCTGAGGGAGAACTCGTTGCCTTCGGGCCGCAGGGCCTGGATCTCGGCCCAGACGGCGCGGGGCGGGAGCACGGCGGTGGCGCCCCGGGCCGCCGCCATCACCTCGCCGCGCTCGTCCAGCAGCAGCGCCCTGGTCCCGGTCATCCGGGCGTAGGCCTCCAGCAGGGCGTCCAGCCCGGCCCCCTCGACCAGCAGCCGCGACAGCGTCTGCTGGACCGTCCCGGCCCGCTGGAGCAGGACGTACTGCTCGTTGACGAGGCGGGAGAACAGGGCCTCGGTGATGGCGATGAACGGCACCTCGAAGGGGACCTCGAACACCGGGAAGCCGGCCCGGTCGGCCGCCTCGAGCACGGCCGGCGGGGTGGCCTTGAAGGCGAACCCGAGCCCGATCCCGAGGGCGGCCAGGTCGGCCCTGGCCAGCTGCTCGACGTAGGCGGCCTGGCCGGCGGGGGCGCCGCGCAGCCCCAGCCCGGTGGTGAGCAGCACCTCGCCGCCGCGCAGGAACCGGGTCGGGTCCCGCAGCTCGGACACGTGCGCCCAGCGGATCGGCCGCTCCAGCCCCTTGGCCCCGGCGACCAGGCCGAGGCGGAGCTCGTCGATCGCCAGCAGGTCGGCAACGGTGGTGGCCACGGTCCCCCTTCTACGCCGAAACGTACAACAGCGTACCCGGAAGCTGGACGGGAGGGCACTACCGCGTGGACTTGCCCGGCTGACAGCCTGCGGGTCTATCCGGAGGTGTTGATGCGAGTCGTCGTGGTCGGTGGCGCCGGCGCCATGGGGCGCTGGACGGTGCGCGACCTGACCGAATCCGAGGGCGTCGACGAGGTCGTGGTGGCCGACCTGGACGGGGCGCGGGCCCGGGAGGCGGCCGGCTGGGCGGCGGCCAGGTCCGGGAGCAACGGGACCGCCCAGGTCAGCGGCCTCACCCTGGACGCCGGCGACCCCGAGGCGCTGCGGCGGGCCTTCGACGGCGCCGACGTGGTCTGCAACTGCGCCGTGTACGCCCTCAACCTGCCGGTGATGGAGGCCTGCCTCGACGCCGGGACCCACTACGTCGACCTGGGCGGCCTGTTCCACACCACCCGCAGGCAGCTGGCCCTGCACGACCGGTTCGTGGCCGCCGGGGTCACGGCCGTGGTCGGGATGGGCGGCAGCCCCGGCATCACCAACGTGCTGGCGGCGCTGGCCGCCCGCGGGCTGGACACCGTTGAGGAGGTCGAGGTCCGCCTGGGCGTGGCCGACTTCGCCCCCTCCAGCGCCCCCGTGCCCGTGCCGTACGCCATCCAGACGATCCTCGACGAGTTCGCCGTCCCGGCGGTCACCTTCCGCGACGGCCGGCTGGTCGAGGTGCCGGCCATGAGCGAGCAGGAGGAGCTCGACTTCCCGCCGCCGGTGGGGCGGGTCCGGGTCGGGCACACGCTGCACTCGGAGATCGCGACCCTGCCGCTGCACTTCGCCGACCGCGGGATCCGGTCGGTGTCGTTCAAGGTCGGCTTCCCGGCCGACTTCATGGACAAGCTGACCCTCCTGACGGCGCTCGGCCTTGCCGATACCTCTCCGGTCGAGCTGCCGAGCGGCACGGTGGTCCCGCGCGAGCTGCTCGTCCACGCCATCACCACGACCGCCACCACGCCCGGCCCCGAGGCCGCCCCGGACGACGCCGAGGCGATCTGGGTCCGGGTGCGAGGGCGACGGGCCGGACCGTCGGGGGATCCGGCCCTCGCCCCTCGCGAAGCATCCCCTGACCTCCTGGGCGCTCCGGTCGAGCGGCTGGCCGAGCTCGTGGTCCGGCCCCACCCGGCCTGGCAGGCCGGCAGCGGCCAGCTCGACACCGGCGTGCCGCCCAGCATCGTCGCCCAGCTCCTGGCGGCCAAGGTGATCGACCGGCCGGGCGTGCTCGCCCCCGAGGACGCCGTCCCGCCCGAGCCCTTCCTGGCCGAGCTGGCAACCCGCAACATGGAGGTCACGCTGATCACCCGCGAGAGGGGTCGAAGCCTCGGCGCAGCCGCGGGGGGTTCGGGGGGCGCAGCGTAGCGGAGCTCCCCGATGGATCAGGCCAACGACGACCCGAGGAAGAGGTGTTCCGAATGTCGATGCCGCAGGAGCGGAAACTGGCCGGTGCCGTCCCGGGGCCGGGCAGCCAGGCCCTGGAGGAGCGGCGGCGCAGGGCGGTGGCCCGGGGCGTGGCCACCATGACGCCGGTGTACGCGGCGGCCGCCCACGGCGCGGTCATCGAGGACGTCGACGGCAACCGCTTCATCGACTTCACCGGCGGCCTCGGGGTGCTGAACGCCGGCCACACCCCGCCGTCGGTCACCCAGGCGGTCAAGGACCAGGTCGAGCGCTACCTCCACACCTGCCAGCACGCGGTGATGAACGAGCCGTACGTGGCCGTCGCCGAGGCCCTCAACCGGATCACCCCCGGCGACCACGACAAGCGGACCCTGCTGGTGAACTCGGGGGCCGAGGCGACCGAGAACGTGGTCAAGATCGCCCGGGCCGCCACCGGCCGCCCCGGGGTGGTCGTGTTCGACAACGCCTTCCACGGCCGCACCCTGCTGGCCCTGGCCATGACCGGCAAGGTCACCCCCTACAAGCAGGGCTACCAGCCGTTCCCGAGCGAGATCTACCGGATGCCCTACCCCTACTGCTACCGCTGCCCCTTCCACCTCGACCACTCCACCTGTGGTCTGGCCTGCGCCGACTACGTCGAGGAGGAGATCAAGGTCCACGTCGGGCCCCAGAACGTGGCCTGCCTGATCGTGGAGCCGGTCCAGGGCGAGGGCGGCTTCATCGCCCCGCCGCCCGGCTGGCTGGAGCGGATCGCCGACATGTGCCGGCGCCTGGAGATCCCGTTCGTGGCCGACGAGGTCCAGTCGGGCTTCGGCCGCACCGGCACCCTGTACGCCACCGAGCAGCACCCGGGCGTCGAGCCCGACTTCACCCTGTCGGCCAAGTCGATCGCGGCCGGGCTGCCCCTGGCCGCGGTCACCGGGCGGGCCGAGCTGATGGACGCCCCCGGCCCCGGCGGGCTCGGCGGCACCTACGGTGGCAACCCGCTGGCCTGCGTGGCCGCGCTGGCCACCATCGAGCTGTTCGAGCAGGGCGACCTGCTGGAGCGGGCCCGGCGGATGGGCGAGACCCTTGACGGGCGCCTGCGCGAGCTGGGCGAGCGCCACCGGATCGTGGGCGAGGTCCGGGGGCTGGGCGCGATGATGGCCATGGAGCTGGTCACCGACCGGCAGACCAAGGAGCCGGCCAGGCAGGAGACCAGCCAGGTGGTGGCCGAGGCGGCCCGCAACGGGCTGCTCACCCTCAAGGCCGGCATCCACGACAACGTCGTGCGCATCCTCGCCCCCCTGGTCATGGAGGAGCGGCTGCTGGCCGAGGGGCTCGACATCCTCGACCAGGCCCTGGCCACCGCCTCGGCCTGAAGGTGCCGCCGGGCGGGTACCCTCCACGTCCATGAGGACATCCATGTGGGTCGCCGGGGCGGATCTGCCCGGCCGGGGCGCGGTCGAGGTGGTCGCCAACCCGGCCACCGAGGAGCCGCTGGCCGAGGTGCCGTCGGCCTCGCCCGACCAGGTCGGCGCGGCCGTGGAGGCGGCCAGGGGCGCGCTGGGTGCCTGGCGGCGGACCCCGGCCGGCGAGCGCGGCGAGCTGCTCCACGGGGTCGCCGCCTGGCTGCGCGAGCACACCGACGAGCTCGGCCGCCTGATGGCCCTGGAGGGCGGCAAGCCACTGGTCGAGAACACCGACGAGGTCGGCTGGACGGCCAACGCCTTCACCTACTACGCCGAGCTGGGACGCCACGAGCGCGGCCGGGTCATCCCCTCGGTCGAGGAGGGCCAGCTCTCGCTGGTGCTGAAGGAGCCGGTCGGGGTCGTGGCCACGATCGTGCCCTGGAACTACCCGCTGCTCCTGCTGGCCTGGAAGGTCGCCCCCGCCCTGGCCGCCGGCAACACGGTGGTGGTCAAGCCGTCGCCGTACACGCCGCTGGCCACCCTGCGCCTGGCCGAGGCGTTCACCGGGCTCCCCGACGGCGTGGTCAACCTGGTCACCGGCGGGGCCGAGGTCGGCGAGGCCCTGGTCGTGCACGGCGGGACCAGCCTGGTCGCCTTCACCGGGTCGGTGGAGACCGGCCAGCGCATCGGCGCCCTCTGCGCCGAGCGGGTCAAGCGGACCCACCTGGAGCTGGGCGGCAAGGACGCGTTCATCGTCTGCGACGACGTCGACCTGGCGGTCGCCGCCCCCGGCGCCGCCTGGGCGGCCTACCTGAACGCGGGCCAGGTCTGCACGTCGGCCGAGCGCTTCTACGTCATGGAGCCGGTGTTCGACGAGTTCGTCGACCGCCTGGTCACGGTGACCAAGGGGCTGCGGCTGGGCGACCCGCTCGACCCGGCCACCGACGTCGGCCCGATGGTGGCCGAGGCCCAGCGGGCCAAGGTGGAGGGCCAGCTCGGCGGGGCGGTGGCGGCCGGGGCCCGGGTCCTGGCCGGCGGGGACCACGGCGGGCACCAGCGGGGCTGGTTCCTGGCCCCGACGGTGGTGGTGGACGTGGACGACGCCATGGACCTGCTCACCACCGAGACCTTCGGGCCGGTCGCGCCCGTGCAGCGGGTCGGCTCGCTGGACGAGGCGATCGCGCGGGCCAACGCCCTCCCCTACGGGCTGGGGGCCAACGTCTACACGGGCCGGATGGACTACGTGCTGCGCTGCATGGAGGAGCTGGAGGCGGGCACCGTCTGGTTCAACGACCCCCTCACCGACAACGACGCCGGCCCGTTCGGCGGCATGAAGATGTCCGGCAACGCCCGCGAGCTGGGACCGGAGGGCCTGGAGGCGTTCCGCGAGACCAAGCACGTCCACCTCGACGCCCGGGCCAACCGCAAGCCGTGGTGGTATCCCTACGGCCAGGAGGGTTAGCCTGGTGGACCGCGTCAAGCCGACGGCCTGTCCGGCCGATGGAGGCGGCATGTCAAGACTCCGGTCCCCGGAGGTCGGGCGCTGAGCCAGACCATCCGCGTCCAGCCCTCCCGCGTCGAGCGCATCCACGGCCGCCGTAACGCTGCCCGGCGGACCCGGCGCCGCTTCTTCGCCGAGCTGCCGTTCCTGCTGGGGGCCGCCCTGATCCTGACCATCCTGGTCAAGGGGTTCCTGATCCAGGCCTTCTTCATCCCGTCGCGGTCGATGGAGCCGACCCTGGACGTGGGCGACCGTGTGGTCGTCAACCGGCTCGCCTACCGCCTCGGCGACCCCGCCCACGGCCAGGTGGTGGTCTTCCTGCGCCCGACCGGCGCCGACCAGCCCCCGGCGAGCGGCCCCATCTCCTGGGTCCGGCGGGCGGTCGCCCAGGGGCTCGGAGGCACCCCGCCGGGCAACGAGGACCTGATCAAGCGGGTCGTCGGGCTTCCCGGCGACGAGCTCGAGGGCCGCGACGGCCACCTGATCCGCAACGGCGCCGTGGTCGACGAGCCCTACCTCCGCCCCGGCACCTTCACCTCCGACTTCGACAAGGTGCGGATCAAGCCAGACCACCTCTGGGTGATGGGCGACAACCGCGAGGACTCGGCCGACTCGAGGAGCTTCGGCCAGGTCCACCGCTCGGCCCTGGTCGGCCGGGCCGTGCTCACCGTCTGGCCGGTGCAGCACACCGGCGGCCTCTAGACCTGTCGTTTTCCCTCTTGTGGGGGCAAGGGGGCAAGATTACCTGTGCCTGGCGGGAGGAAGGAGACGGCTGGATGGCGCTGGCGGCCCAGCGGAACCAGGTCACCGAGCGAGGACGGCGACGCGTCGCCGGCGCCCTGGTGACCGGCGCGGCCCTGCTGGTCGTCTACTGGGCGGCCTGGCTGCTCGACCGGACCCTGCTGGGCAGCGACACCCGGCCCGCCTACTACGAGTTCCAGGCGGCGTTCGTCCTGGCCGACGCCTGGCTGGCCTTCTGCCTGGTCGCGGGCGCCCGGGCCCTGGCCGGCCACCGTCCCACGGCGCTCCTGTGGCTGCTGGCCGCGGGCGGGGCCGGCGGCTTCCTGCTGGCCGTGGACGTCCTCTACAACCTCCAGCACGGCGTCTGGTTCGCCAGCCAGCGGGGCCTGGCCGAGCTGGTGCGCAACCTGGCCACCGGCGCCGGCACGGTCGGCCTGTTCACCTGGGCCTGGCCCCGCCGGGCCGAGCTGCTGGCCGGCGACTGAGCGACGCGGCCGTGGACCCCCTGGCGACCCCGGACCACCCGGTCGCCGGGCGCGACTATCCGACCGACTGGGACCAGTTCCTCGCCTGGTTCCCCGACGAGGCGGCCTGCCTGCGCTACCTGGAGCGCCTCAGCTGGCCGCACGGGTTCCTCTGCCCGGCCTGCGGGCAGGCCCGGGCGCCCTGGCGCGGGTCGCGCCAGCGGCTCGTCTGCCGCGACTGCGGTCACCAGACCACCGTCACCGCCGGCACACTGTTCCAGGGCACGCGGACGCCGCTGCGCCAGTGGTTTGCCGCCGCCTGGCTGGTCGCCACCGCCGAGCAGGGCGTGTCCGCCCGCCAGCTGGCCCGGGCGCTGGACCTGGGCAGCTACGAGACGGCCTGGACGATGCTGCACCGCTTCCGGCGGGCGATGGTCCGCTCGGGCCGGCCCAAGCTGGTGGGCCGGGTCGAGATCGGGACGGTGGCGGCCCCGGCGCGGCCGGACCCGGCCGGCGGGTCGTTCCCGGCCACGGCCGCCGTCGCCCTCGAGGACCGGGGCGCGACGCCCGGGCGGGTCCGGATGCAGCGGCTGCCCTCGGGGGCGGGCGGCGAGCTGGTCGCCTTCCTCGGCCGGGTGGTGGAGCCGGGGACACTGGTCCGGGCCGTTCGCCTGGAGAGCTGGTGGCCCCTGGCCGAGCTCGGCTTCATGACCGAGCGGGCCCCGTCCCTCAGCCACCTGCCCGCCGTCGAGCGCGCCCTCGCCGGCTGGCTGCGCGGCACCCACCACGGCGCCGCCTCGCCCGCCCAGCTCGACTGGTACCTGGACGAGTTCACCTTCCGGTTCAACCGCCGCAGCTCGACGCACCGTGGCCTGCTCTTCTACCGCCTCCTGGAGGAGGCCGTGGTCACCCCGCCCCAGCCCTACCGCCGGGTCGTGAGCGCCCCCGACCCTATCCCCAAGCTGCCTGCGGGCTAGCCGCTCCTATCCCCTCCGCTCCACTTGACTACCAGGGGAAAAGGAGCGAACATACGTTTGATTCGAACATTTGTTCGACTCGGCTAGCAACGTTCACGCGAAGGGGAAGCCGTGGACAGGACCGCCGTGCGCAGCCGGGTCGGGTTGACGGACGGCGCCACCCGCATCCCGGAGGTCGCTCCGCTCGACCGGGGCCAGGTGCGCTTTCGCACGCTGCTCTTCCGCTACCTGGCGGTGGGGTTCATCCTGCTGGCCACCGTCGTGGTGGCCAACCCCGGCGCCCCTGACGTCGCCGGCGACCCCGACCCCTGGGACTATCAGCGCGAGCAGGTCGACATCCAGGGCCGGGGCGCGCTCAACGCCTACGCCGAGGCGGCCATCCGGACGACCGCCTGGCTGGCCAAGTCCTCGATCGAGCGCCAGCGCGATATGCTGCGCCTGAGCCTGTTCGACGTCCTGGTCGGGGCCGGGGCGGCCGACTCGGTCGGCGGCTGGCGGGCCGAGAACGCCTCCTGGCTGGAGGCGGCCACCAAGGCCGCCCTGCTCGGCCTGGTCGCGTGGGGGGTCGTGCGCCGCCCGGCCTGGCGCAGCCTGACCGTGGCCGGGCTCCTGCTGGTCGTCGCGACCGTGGTCGTGACCCGGCCCTACACCAGCGTCGAGCTGGCCGCGCGACCCGGCGTGGCCGTCCCCAACGCCATGCTGACCGTGGTCAGCCGGGTCGCGCCCGACGGCGCCCTCGGCCCCCACCGCGACGCCGAGCCGACCCAGCGCCGCCTGCTCACCCGGTACTGGAAGTCGTACGTGGCCCACCCGCTGTCACGCATGGAGACCGGGTCGGCGGTGCTGGCCGACGCCGCGCCGGCCAAGAAGGCCGGCGTGCTCGCCTCGCTGCGCAAGAACGTGTCCGCCGTCAACGACTGGGCGGTGGGGCGCCGTGGGCCCGAGCGGGCGTTCATCGCCACCTCGGCGCTCGGCTACGTGCTGCCGTTCGCCGTCGGGCTGGGGGCGCTGGCCATGGTCGCCGCCTGCGCCCAGACCCTGCTGTTCGTGCTCTGCCTGGGCGGGGTGTTCGCGCTGCCGCTGGCCGTGGCCGGCCGCCGCCAGCGCCGTCTCCTCGTCCGCTTCCTGGTGGCGCCCCTGCTCGGGTCCGTGGCCGTGCTGGCCGGTGCGTCGCTGCTGTCGTTCGTGGTCGTGCGGGCGGCCGAGACCCTGCACGCCTCCGACGAGTACGTGGGCCTGCTGCTGGCCGGGTCGACCTGGCCGGCGCTGGCCGCCTTCCTGCTCGGGCGCTGGCTGACCCGCCGGCGCCAGGGCCTCGGTCTCTCCCCCGCGGGCCCGGCCCCCGCCGCGAACGGCCAGAGGAGCTGATCGCATGAACGCCGAGTCCACCGTCTTCCGAGCGTCCCGTCCGGCGGTCGTCGTCGCCCCCGGAGGCGAGGGCGCCCGCGCCGCCGCCTGGCTGCTGGCCTGGCCGATGCGGCTGGCCGCGACGCCGCTCGGCCGCCGGCTGCTCGCCGCCGCCACCCTGTCGCTGGTGCTGGTGGTGGGTGTCGGGTGGCTGTACGACTCCCCCGACCAGCCCCGCACGGCCGCCAGCTTCCGCGCGGCGGGCGGCCTGGCCACGGACGGGGCGGCTGGCACCGGGACCGGCGCCGCCAGCCGGCAGATGGCGGCGGCGCCGGTCCGGGCCAAGCAGTCGGCGGCCCCGGCCGAGGTCGCGGCCGCCTGGTGGGCCGCCCGCCACAAGGTGGCCGTGGACAAGGTGCGGGCCCTGCAGCAGCGCCGGGTGAGCGCCAAGGAGGTCCAGGTGCTGGTGGTCGCCGAGGCCGGTCCGCGGATGCCCAGCGACTACGTGACCGTCCGGAAGGGCTCGTCGGGCTGGAAGGTGCCGTGAGGCGGACCGTCGGCACCAAGGCCGGAGCCGTGCTGGTCGCGCTGCTGACCCTGGCCATGCTCAGCAGCCGCGCCTCGCCCGGATTCCCTCTGGCCGACGTGCCCAAGTCGGTCGGGCGCTCGATCGCCAAGGCCCTCGGCGCCAAGCCCGACAAGCCGGCCCGCTCCAAGCCGGCCGCCCAGGCCGGCGCCAGCGCCTTCGCGCTGTCCGACATCCCCCGCCGCTACCTCGGCTTCTACGCCGACGCGGCCGCGACCTGCAAGGGCCTGACCTGGCAGGTGCTGGCGGCCATCGGCAAGATCGAGTCCGACCACGGGCGCTCCTCGGCCCCCGGCGTGCGCAGCGGCGTCAACCGCTTCGGCTGCTGCGCGGGGCCGATGCAGTTCAACATCCGCAACGGCCGGCCGAGCACCTGGGACACCTGGGGCACGGGCGTCGTGGCCCACGTCTACGACCCCGCCCACGCGGTGCCCGCGGCCGCCCGCAAGCTCTGCGGCGACGGCCTGGCCCGCCCCGAGCGGATCCAGCAGGACCCCTGCCCGAGCGTGCTCGGCTCGGCCGCCCTGCACGTCGCCCTCAAGCGCTACAACAACGCCTGCTGGTACGTGCACGAGGTGGTGACCCTGGCCGGCCGCTACACCTCGACGGCGCCGGTGGCGTCCCCCTCCAAGGACCCGTTCGTGCTCGCCCTGGTCCGCAACAAACGCATCACCAGCACGTCCAGCCGCGGCTGCGACCCCAAGACCGACCTGGCCTCGGGCAAGCTCGACCTGCGCGTCCAGTCCCTGCTGGCGGTGATCGCCGAGCGGCACCACGTCCGGCTGAGCTGCCTGCGCTCGGGCCACTCCCGGTTCGTCAAGGGCACCACCCGGGTCTCCAACCACACCGTGTGGCGGGCCGTCGACATCGACGTCGTCGACGGGCGGCCGGTGTCACGGGCCAGCCCGGCGGCCCGGGAGCTGGTGCTGTGGCTCGACGGGCTCCAGGGCCCGCTGCGGCCGTCCGAGATCGGCTCGCCGTTCGAGATCGGCCGCCGCCCCTACTTCTCCGACGAGGGCCATCAGGGCCACGTCCACGTCGGCTACCGGGAGGGCTGAGCGCTGGCGGCGGCCGCCTTGGCCGCCTCCCGGGCCGCGGCCAGGACCCGGTCGACCTCGGCGTCGGTGTGCACGATCGACACGAACCAGGCCTCGAAGGCGCTGGGGGGGAGGTAGACGCCCCGGTCCAGCATGGCGTGGAAGAAACGCGCGTAGGTGGCCGTGTCCTGAGCCCGGGCGGCCTCGTAGTCGCCGACCTCGTCGGCGGTCATGAACACGCTGAACAGGTTGCCGGCGCGCTGGACCCGGGCCGGGACGCCGGCCGCCTCGAAGGCGTCCTCGAGCCCGTCGCAGAGGGCTCCGGCCAGGGCGTCGAGGTGCCGGTAGGCGTCGTCGTCGAGCAGCGACAGGGTGGCCAGGCCGGCGGCGGTGGCCAGCGGGTTCCCGGACAGGGTGCCGGCCTGGTACATGGGTCCCTCGGGGGCGACCAGGCCCAGCAGCTCGGCCGGCCCGCCGTAGGCGGCCGCCGGGAGGCCGCCGCCCAGCACCTTGCCGAAGGTGAGCAGGTCCGGCTCCAGCGACCACAGCCCGGTGGCGCCGCCGCGGTGGACCCGGAAGCCGGTCATGACCTCGTCCAGGATCAGCAGCGCGTCGGCCCGGCGGGTCTGGGACCGCAGCGCGGCCAGGAATCCCGGCGTCGGCGGGACCACCCCCATGTTGGCCGCGATGGGCTCGACCATCACGGCGGCGATCTGGTCGCCGTCGGTGTCGAAGGCGGCGGCCAGGGCGGGTTCGTCGTTGTAGGGGATGACAATGGTGTGACTCGTCTGGGCGGGCGTGACCCCCGCCGAGTCGGGCAGGCCGAGGGTGGCCACTCCCGAGCCGGCGGCGGCCAGGAGGGCGTCGGCGTGGCCGTGGTAGCAGCCGGCGAACTTGACCAGCTTGGGCCGGCCGGTGGCCGCCCGGGCCAGGCGGGCCGCGCTCATGGTGGCCTCGGTGCCGGAGCTGACCATGCGCAGCTTCTCGACGGCCGGGACCCGGCGGCCCACCTCCTCGGCCAGCTCGACCTCGGCCTCGGTGGGGGCGCCGAACGAGGTGCCGCGGGCGGTGGCGGCCTGCACCGCCTCGACCACCCGGGGATGGGCGTGCCCGGCGATCAGCGGTCCCCACGAGCAGACCAGGTCGACGTAGCGGGTGCCGTCCACGTCCTCCAGGTACGGCCCCCGGCCTCGGACGAAGAACCGTGGCGTCCCCCCGACCCCGCCGAAGGCCCGAACGGGCGAGTTCACCCCGCCGGGCATGACCCTGGAGGCCCGTTCGAACAGGGCCTCGCTCCGCTCGGTTCCGGTCAACTCGCCCCTCCCTCGCGTAGCTCGGCGATGCGGTCGAGGTCCTCGGGGGTCGGCGGGTCCAGGTCGGCCGCGCCGGCCAGCTCGGCCAGGTGGCCGTGGTCGTGGACCTCCGGCAGGGTCGTGGCCACCGCCGGGTCGGCCAGGGCGAAGCGGAGCAGGGCCTGGTCGAGGGTCTGGTGGCGGTCCCGCTCCAGGAACTCCAGCCGCGCCCGGTCGGCCGCCGCCAGGCGCGGGGCCAGGGGGTCACGGGCGATCAGGCCGGCGCCCGTCTCGGCGGCCAGGGCGGCCAGCTCCCGGCCCGGGTCCTGCTCGGTCAGGTTGTAGACGGTCTCGACGGCGGCGACCCGCCGCTCCTGGAGGGCGGCCGCGCCCTCGTCGCCCCAGCCGGGCCCGGGACCGAGGGCGACGCCGTAGTACCTGACCTTGCCCTTGGCCACCTGCGCCTCCAGGAACTCGAAGAGCGCGTCGGACTCGACGGCGTCCATGCCCGGGTGGTGGAGGAGCCACAGGTCGACCGGCTCCAGGCGCAGCCGCCCCAGCGAGCGGTCGAGGGCGCGGCCGGCGAAGGCGGCCGACCAGTCGTGGCGGGGCACGGTCGGGGCCGGCTCCCAGGGTCGTGGGGTGGTGTCGTAGCCGAAGGTGGTGGCCACCGTGACCTCGTCCCGGTGGCCGCGCACGGCCTGGCCGAGCAGCTCCTCGGCGCGGCCGTCGCCGTCGCTGTCGCTGGCCCCGAAGTAGGAGATCCCGAGGTCGAGGGCCGCCTTCAGCAGGCCGGCGACGTCCTCGTCGGACCGCGCCCCCGGCCCGGCGACCAGCGGCCACACGGCCAGCCCGACCTCACTGGCCACGAGGTCGGCCGAGCCGATGCGGCGGTGACGCACGAGGTACGCTCCTTGCGGTCGGGAAGGGGCAAGGGCAAGCATGGCACAGGCGCTCTTGGGGGGCCGTGGGGGGAGCGAGCCCCCCACATGGATCAGGGACCGCGGCGGGAGGCGAATCGGTGGAGAGCTGGCGTCGCCGATGACCATCGAGAGCTGGTTCCTCACCGCTTCGGAGCGTGGCAACCGGGGCACCGGCATCGACCGGCGCCGGGGGGACGGGCGGGCCTGGACCGAGGGGAACCGGGTCGAGGCGCTGGTCCACGGGGCCACCTACTACCCGCGGCTGCTGGCCGCCCTGCGCGACCTCGGCCCTGGCGACCTGGTCGGCATCACCGACTGGCGCGGCGACACCGACGAGCTCCTGGACGGGGAGGGTACCGAGCTCGGCAAGGTCCTGGCCGAGCTGGCCGGCCGGGGGGTGCAGGTCCGCGGCCTGCTGTGGCGCTCCCACCCGGACGTGGCCCACTTCCAGGAGGAGGCGAACCTGCACCTGGGCGAGGTGGTGAACGAGGCCGGGGGCGAGATCCTGCTCGACGAGCGGGTCCGGGGCCCGGGCAGCCAGCACCAGAAGCTGGTCCTGATCCGCCACCCCGACCGGGAGGACGACGACGTCGCCTTCATGGGCGGGATCGACCTGTGCCACGGGCGCCGGGACGACGAGCGCCACCTCGGCGACCCCCAGGCCGTCGAGATGGACGAGCGCTACGGCGACCACCCGCCCTGGCACGACGTGCAGCTCGAGGTCCGGGGCCCGGCCATCGGCGACCTGTCGGTCACCTTCCGGGAACGGTGGGAGGACCCGACCCCGCTCGACCACCGCAACCCGTGGCGGGCCCGGCTGACCAGGCGGGTCGACCAGCCGCGGCACCCCAGCCCGCTGCCGCCGATGCTGCGCGACCCGGCCCCGGCCGGCCCCCACGCCGTCCAGGTGCTGCGGACCTACCCGGCCAAGCGGCCGGCGCTGCCGTTCGCCCCGTCCGGGGAGCGCAGCATCGCCCGCGCCTACCTCAAGGCCCTGTGGCGGGCCCGCCGGCTCATCTACCTCGAAGACCAGTACCTGTGGTCGGAGGACATCGCCCAGGCGCTGGCCGACGCGCTGCGCCGCTCGCCCGACCTGCGGCTGATCGCCGTCGTCCCCCGCTACCCGGACCAGGACGGGCGCATGAGCGGCCCGCCCAACCGCATCGGCCAGCAGGCCGCCCTGGACGCGGTCCGGGAGGCCGGCGGCGACCGGGTCGCCGTCTACGACCTCGAGAACGAGGACGGCACCCCGATCTACGTGCACGCCAAGGTGTGCGTGATCGACGACGTGTGGGCGGCGGTCGGTTCCGACAACCTGAATCGCCGCTCCTGGACCCACGACAGCGAGCTGTCGGCGGCGGTGCTCGACGAGACCCTGGACGAGCGCGAGCCGCGCGACCCCGCCGGCCTCGGGGATGGCGCCCGGACGTTCGCCCGGCAGCTGCGGCTGCAACTGTGGCGCGAGCACCTCGGGCGGGGCCCGGACGACGACGGCGACCTGCTCGACCCGGTCGAAGGCTTCGACGCCTGGCGCCGGGCGGCCGCGGCCCTGGCCGCCTGGCACGAGGCCGGCCGCCGCGGCCCCCGCCCACCCGGCCAGGCCATCGAGCACGACCCGGGCCGGGTCCAGCCCTGGGCCGCCTGGTGGGCCCTGCCCGTCTACAAGCTCCTGGTCGACCCCGACGGCCGCCCCCGCCGCCTGCGCCGCGCCGGCAGGTTCTAGCCGCGGCCGTCGGCGAGCAGCCGGGGCAGGTCGCGCATGTCGTGGAAGACCACCGTGGCCTCGCCCGCCAGCCGGTCGGGCGAGCTCAGGCCGCCGGCGTAGCCGAAGGCGCGCATGCCGGCCGCCCTGGCCCCCATGAGGCCGTAGAGGGTGTCCTCGACCACGGCGCAGCGGGCCGGCTCGGCCCCCATGCGGGCCGCCGCGTGGAGGAACAGGTCGGGGGCGGGCTTGTTGTTGGCGACCTCGTAGCCGCTGAAGATGCGGCCCTCGAACCGCTCGTAGAGGCCGGTGCGGCTCAGGGTGAAGCGGAGCTTGTCGTGGCTGCCGCTGGAGGCGACGCAGGTCGCGGCCGTGATCTGGTCGAGCGCCTCGACGACGCCGTCGACCGGGACCAGGCTGGCGGCGAACGCCTCCCGGTAGCGGCGCTGGAACTGCTCCTTCCAGTCGCCGGGCAGCCGGCTCCCGAGCTGGGCCTCGATCGCCTCGTCCATGTACTCGTCCGACTGGCCCATGAACCGCTCGACGATCTCGGCCTCGGTCAGCGGCCAGCCCAGCTCGGCCAGGTACTCGGTCTCGACCCGGATGGACAGGCGCTCGCTGTCGACCAGCACGCCGTCGCAGTCGAAGATGACGAGTTCAAACGGGCCGTGCACGCCGTTCAGCTCCCCAGCCGGTCGGCCAGGAAGGCCAGGCCCTTCGGGTAGCGGTACTCGATGGCGGCGTGGGTGGCGTCGAACAGCTCGAAGACGTGGTCGACCCCGAGGGCGTCCAGCTCGGCCGAGAAGGCGGCCGCGCCAAGGTCGAGCCAGTACTCGTCGCGGCGGCCGGCGTCCAGGTAGACGCCGCGCAGGGAGCGGAGCTCGGCGGCGTGGCCGGCGGCCATGCGGACCGGGTCCAGGGCCAGCCAGCGGGCCCACACCTCGTCACGGAGCCGGCCGGTGGCCGGGTCGAAGGGGAGGGTCACGGTGCCGTCGGGCTCGGCCGAGTAGCAGGCGGCCATGGCCCACATGTTCATCAGGGCGCCGTCGTCCTCCTTGGAGAACGCCGGCCGTCCGGCGAAGTCGGCGAAGAACCGCTCGTAGGAGCCGCCGTAGGAATCGCGCAGGGCCCGGGCCGCGTGCGAGATGTCCGGCAGGTAGCAGTGCTCGAACAGGGCATCGCCGGCGTGGCTGGCCAGGGCGCCGAACACGTCGGGGCGGAGCATCGGCGTCACCATCGCCCCGTAGCCGCCGCTCGACTTGCCGGCGATGCCGCGGTGCTCGCGGGCCGGGAGGGTCGGGTAGCGCTCGTCCACGAACGCCACCACCTCGTCGCACAGGTAGTCGAGGTAGCGGCCGGTACCCGGCGAGTTGAGGAACTGGCTGCCGCCCAGCGAGGTCCAGCAGTCGACGAATACGATCACCGCCGGCGGCGGGACCGCGTCCGTGCCGGTCCCAGGGCCCGGGCCCGCGAACAGCTCGTCGACCAGCTCGGGCACGGTGGGGCGCAGGGCGCTGCGGTTCCACCACATGTCGACCTGGCCGGTGTAGCCCTGGATCACGTAGATGCTGGGGTAGCGACGGCCCGGGTCGTCGCCGGCGCCGGGGGGCAGGTACACCCAGAGCGGCCGCTCGGCCGGGTCGCCGAGCGGGTTGCCCTCCAGCACCCGGCTCCGGACGGTCTGCTGCTCGAACCGTCCCCGTGGTTCGACCCGCCAGGGTTTCACGTGGAACACCCAGGCCTAGAGGTGCGGCGCTGCGTCGCGGGCGAAGTAGGTGACGACCAGGTCGGCCCCGGCCCGCCGGATGCTGGTCAGCACCTCCAGCATGACCCGCTCGCCGTCGACCCAGCCGCGCTCGGCGGCCGCCTTGACCATCGCGTACTCGCCGGACACGTGGTAGGCGGCGGTGGGCAGCCCGAAGGCCTGCTTGACCCGCCAGAGCACGTCCAGGTAGGCGAGGGCCGGCTTGACCATGACCATGTCGGCGCCCTCGGCGACGTCGAGGGCGACCTCGCGCAGGGCCTCGTCGCCATTGGCCGGGTCCATCTGGTAGCCGCTGCGGTCGCCGAACCGGGGCGCGCCCTCGGCCGCCTCCCGGAACGGGCCGTACAGCCCGGAGGCGTACTTGGCCGCATAGGCCAGGATCGGGGTGTCGGCGAACCCGGCCCCGTCGAGGGCGGAGCGGATCGCGGCCACCTGCCCGTCCATCATGCCGCTGGGCGCGATCACCGTCGCCCCCGCTTCGGCCTGGGCGACGGCGATGCGCCGGTACAGCTCCAGGGTCGGGTCGTTGGCCACCACCGGCCCTTCGCCCATGGCACCCGGGTTCGCCGGGCCCAGGGCGCCGCAGTGCCCGTGGTCGGTGTACTCGCACAGGCACAGGTCGGCGATCAGGGCGACGTCCCCGCCCAGGTCGGCGCGGAGGGCCCGCAGGGCCCGCTGGATGATCCCCTCGGGCGCCCACGCCTGGGACCCCTCGGCGTCCTTGGTCGCCGGGATCCCGAACAGCAGCAGGGCGGGGATGCCGAGCCCGGCCAGCTCGGCCGCCTCCTTGCGCAGGCTGTCCAGGCTGTGCTGGGCATACCCGGGCATCGAGGCGATCGGCACCGGCTCGCCGATCCCCTCCTTGACGAACAGCGGCGCCACCAGGTCGCGACGCGACAGGTCGTGCTCGCGCACCAGCTCCCGCAGCACCCGGCTCCCGCGCAGCCGCCGCGGCCGGCTCACCGGAAACGGCGCAGGTTCCATCTGGTCTCCTCGTTCCGTCTGGTCGGACCTACCCTACTCCGCCCCGGCGTGCCAGGTTGACTGAGCCGGGACGGGACCGGGTTGCTGGGGGGGCGGGGCGTTGTTCGGGCCCCTGCGCTCGCCTGGCACGGTTGGCCGGGGCCTTGGGCCCCTTGCCCGGCACCGTGATCCGGCCTTGAACCCGATGCGCTCCGACCCGACGCGCTCCCCGACCATGGTCGGGCCTTTCTCCCCGAACGGGGACGCCCTTCAACGACCCGGCCCGGCACTCAGTCCCCCGGGGGGGAGCGTAGCCGAGCCGGGTCGGAGTATGCGGTCGGCCATCCACAACCCCGGCCACCGTGACAGGCGAGCGCATGGGGCCCGAGATCCGAGCACCGTGCCAGGCGGACCTTGGAGTTGCGCGCTCAGGGCCAAGCCCCCCCGGGCGAGCCGGAGCATGCTGGACCACCCCTGACCCGCCTGGCACCGCCGTGGCCGAGATGGGTCAGGGGGTGACCGCGCGCTCGATGGCGGCGACCAGGCCGGGGATGGTGTGTTCGGTGGCGGTGGCGGCGACCCGGATGCCGGCGGCGCGGGCGGTGTCGGCGGTGACCGGGCCGATGGCGGCCACGCGGATCCCGGGCGGGGGTGGGCCGCCGTAGCCCCGGAGGAAGCCTTCGACGGTCGAGGAGGCGGTGAAGGCGACCCAGTCGACCTCGCCGGCGTCGAGGCGGCGGCGGGCCGCGGGGTCGAGGGTGCCGACCGGGACGGTGTGGTAGGCGACCACTTCCGTGGTCCGCCAGCCCTTGTCGCGGAGGACGACAGCCAGCCCGGGGTTGGCCAGGTCGGCCCTGGCCAGCAGGACGTCGCCCGAGCCGGGCGGAACCATCCGGCCGGAGGCCGCGGTGGTCGCCCCCGGACCCGGGGGGAACGATTGGGCGAGGGCGGCGGTGGTGGCGACCTCGGGGACCAGGTCGGGCTCGACGCCCCAGTGGCGCAGGGCCGTCTCGGTCGCGGGGCCGACGGCGGCCACGCGGGCCTTGGCGAGCGCGGCCGGGTCCTGGCCGAGCGCGTCGAACCGGGCGCGGAGGGCGGCCACGCCGTTGACGCTGGTCAGCACGACCCAGTCGAAGTGGCCGGCGGCCAGGGCCTCGACCGCCTGGTCGAGGGCGGCGGTGGAGGCGACCGGGCGGATCTCGATCGTCGGCACCTCGAGCGGCTCGGCGCCACGGGCCCGCAGCAGGGCCGAGAAGTCGCTCGCCTGGTCCCGGGCCCGGGGCACGAGCACGGTCAGCCCGGCCAGCGGCCGCGCCGTCAACGCCGGCTGTCCTCGACCAGGGCGCGGACCTCGGGGCCGCAGGCGTCGAGGAGGCGGTCGGCCAGGGTGCGGCCGAGGCCCTCGGGGTCGTCGGCGGGGCCGCGCAGGCGCTCGCGGACCAGGCCCTTGCCGTCAAGGGCGGAGAGGAACCCCTGGATCTCCAGGGGACCGGCGTCGCTCGGGCGCAGCAGGGCGCCCGCCGGGAGCGTGCAGGACCCCCCGAGGCGCTGGAGGAACGAGCGCTCGGCCCGCAGGGCGACCCGCGACGGGCGGTGGGTGAGGGCGCTGAGCAGGCCGAGGGCGTGGGTGTCGTCCTCGCGGGCCTCGACGGCCAGGGTGCCCTGGCCGGGGGCTGGCGTGAAGGTCTCCGGGTCGAGCGGGACGGCCGCGTCCCCGCGCCCGACCGAGGGCTCCCCGCCCGAGGTCGAGGCCGGCCCGACCGGGAGCTCCGTGGCCGGGGGGAAGGCAGCGGCCAGGCCGAGGCGGCGCAGGCCGGCGGCGGCCAGGACGACCGCGTCCAGCTCGCCGGCGTGGACCCGGCGGACCCGGCTGTCGACGTTGCCGCGGATCGGCACCAGCTCCAGGTCGGGCCGGAGCCAGTGCAGCAGGGCGACCCGGCGGGGGCTGCCGGTCCCGACCCTGGCCCCGGGGGCCAGGTCGTCGAGCCCGCCGAGGCGGTACCGGCCGACGAGCACGTCGCGCGGGTCGTCGCGCGGCGGCACGGCGGCCAGGACCAGGCCGGGGACCTGGGCGGCGGGCAGGTCCTTGGCCGAGTGCACGGCCAGGTCGGCCCGGCCGTCCAGCACCGCCGCCTGCACGGCCGCGGTGAAGATGCCCTTGCCGCCGAGCGCGGCCGCCGGGACGTCGCGGCGCCGGTCGCCCTCGGTGACCACCGTGACCAGCTCGACCCGCAGCTCCGGCCAGGCCGCCCGCAGCCCGTCGACCACCAGCCGGCTCTGGGCGAGGGCGAGCGCGCTCCCCCGCGTGGCCAGCCGCAGGGCCCTGTCCGGCCCGGGCCCGCCGCCTGGCCGCTCGAGCCCCGGACCGTCAGCGCTCATCGTCGCCCGCGCGGAGGTCGAGGCCGTAGAGCTCGCGCAGGGCGGCGACGTAGAGGTCGCCGTCGGGACGCGCGGCCAGGGACTTGCCCCGGACCATCGGGTCGTGGAGCAGCTTGTTGACCAGGCCCCGGGTCACCGCCTCGACCGCGGCCCGCTGCTGGGCGTCCAGGCCGGCCAGCCTGGCCGACGCCTTGGCCAGCTCCCCCTGGCGGACCTGCTCGGCCCTGGCCCGCAGGGCGCGGATGGTCGGGGCCAGCCGGGCCTCGCGCTGGCCGCCCATGAAGGCGGCCGTCTCCTGGCCGATCAGCGCCCGTACCCGCTCGACCTCACGGCGCGGCCCCTCGTCGGTCTCGAGCACGGCCCGGAGCGCGTCCAGGTCGGCCAGCACCACCCCGGGCAGCTCCCGGACCCCGGGCTCGACGTCCCTTGGCACGCCGAGATCCAGGACGACCAAGGGGCGATCACGGCCGGTCACGGCCGCGTCCACCGTGTCCGCGGTGACCGTCGGGACGGTCCCGGCGGTGGCCGCGACCACCAGGTCGGCCGCGGCCAGCTCGCCGGCGATCGCGTCCAGGGGCACGGCCCGGCCGCCGAGGGCACGGGCCAGGGCGGTCCCGGTGGCCATGGTGCGGTTGGCCACCACCAGCTCGCCGGCCCCGGCCTCACGCAGCGCCCGGCCGGCCAGGCGGGCCAGGCCACCCGCCCCGACCAGCAGGACCCGGCACCCGGCGAGCCCGTCGAGCCGCCCGGCGGCCACCCGCAGCCCGACCGTCACCGTCGACACCAGCCCGGCGCCGATGCCGGTCTCGTTGCGGGCCCGACGGCCGACCTTGATCGCGCGCGTGAACAGGGCCGACAGCACCGGCCCGGCCGACCGCTCGGCCTGGGCGGCCTGGAACGCCTCCCGGACCTGGCCGAGGATCTGGGCCTCCCCGACCACCATCGAGTCGACCCCGGCGGCCACCGCGAACAGGTGCTGGACGGCCCGCTCCTCGTAGTAGTCGTAGAGGTGGTCGGTGAGCTCCCCCAGGCCGAGACCGTTGAAGTCGGCCAGGAACCGCCTGACCTCCGCGGCGGCCCCGTGGAAGCGGCTGATGGCCACATAGACCTCGACCCGGTTGCAGGTGGAGACGACCACCGCCTCATGGACGTGCTCCAGGTCGAGCAGGCTGGCCAGGGCCTTGGGC
Organism: Actinomycetota bacterium; assembly: GCA_036280995.1. NCBI lineage: Bacteria > Bacillati > Actinomycetota > Actinomycetota bacterium. Next base: position 21,579 of record DASUPQ010000596.1, read on the forward strand.
CGGCGCTCGGCGTCGATGGCCAGGCGCTCCAGCAGCTCCAGCGGCGCGCTGCGGTAGTTGGCCCCGACGACGAAGACGGGCACGGCGGCTAGTCCCGAGCCTCTGGCACCGGGCCGGCGTCGAGGCGCCGGTTCCTGGCCGCGACCTCGCGGACGAGGTCCACGGCGGCCCGGCGCTGCTCGTGGAAGGAGAGGATCTGCAGCTCGGTGGAGAGGTCGACCTTGCGCAGCGAGACCCCGGCCGGCACCTGGAGGTGGGCGGGGGCGAAGTTCAGGATCGAGGTGACCCCGGCCGCGACCAGCCGGTCGCAGACCTCCTGGGCGGCGGGGGCCGGAGTGGCGATGATGCCGATCGCCACCTGCTCCTCCTTCACCACGCGGTCCAGGTCGTCGATGTGGTCGACGGTCAGCTCGCCGAGCTGCTCGCCGACCTTGGCGCCATCGGCGTCCAGCAGGGCGGCGATGCGGAACCCGCGCTCGGCGAAGCCCCGGTAGTTTGCCAGGGCGTGGCCGAGGTTGCCGACTCCGACGATCGCCACCGCCCAGTCCTGCTCCAGGCCGAGCTCGCGGCGGACCTGGTAGATGAGGTACTCGACGTCGTAGCCGACGCCCCGGGTGCCGTAGGAGCCGAGGTAGGACAGGTCCTTGCGGACCTTGGCCGAGTTCACCCCGGCGGCGTCGGCGAGCTGGTCGGAGGAGACGCGGTGGGTCCCCCGCTCCGACATGTCGACCAGGCAGCGGAGGTAGACGGGCAGGCGGGCGACGGTCGCCTCCGGAATTCGGTCTCGCACGGACTCCCACCCCCGTCGCTGATTCCCTTCGAGTCTAGGCCCTCGTGATCGTGTTCTCAATCGGCGCCAACCTGGCCCAGGTGGGCCCGCAGCAGGTCCGCCGGCACCTCGTACTCGAACAGGTCCCGGCCGTCCACGGCCACCACCGGGACCCGCACCCCGTAGCGGCGGACCAGCTCGGGGTCGCGGTCGATGTCGACCAGCTCCAGGTGGAACGGGATGACCGCCTGCTCGCCGCGCAGGACCTGCTCCGCCTCCTCGCACAGGTGGCAGCCGAGCCTGGTGTAGAGGGTGACCTCGATCATCGGCCGGTGGGGAGGACCGGCCGGGCCGGCGCCGAGGCCCGGCGGAACCCGAGGTACATCACGCTGGCCCCGAGGGCCAGGCCGAGGGCCAGCTTGTCGCTGGAGGCCAAGAAGGCGAACACCCCGCCGCCGGCGGCCAGCAGCACGCCCAGCGCGATGAGGAGATTTCCTTCGAACCGGGGGCGCAGGTCGCGGCGGGAGCGGAGCGCCAGGCCGCTGGCCACCGCCCCGCCGACCACGATCAGGGTGCCGACGGTGTTGCCGAGCACGGCCAGGACCCGGACGGCCACCGGCAGGAACTCCTTGCCCTCGGGCAGGACCCGCCCGGCCAGGTCGGCCGGGGCCACCCTGGCCAGGGCGACCAGGACCACGCTGAGCACGGTGAAGGCGGCCAGGCCGGCGAGGTAGGCCCGGGCCACGGCCCGGCTGGCCAGCAGCTCGACGGTGCCGAGGGCCAGCCAGGGCACGTTCAGGATCGCCCCGAACAGGTAGTAGGCCTTGAACGACAGCGGCGTCCAGCCGGCCGCCACCCCGGCGGTCAGGGCCAGCGACGCCACCGCGAACATGGACAGGGCGATGCCCCAGGCGAGCTGGTGGGGGCGGCGCCGGGCGGCGTACTGGCGCAGGACCGCGGCGGCGAACGCAGCCGAGGCGGCCGCGGCGATACCGGGGAGCAGCCAGTGCATGGCCGCAGTCTAGCCCCGCCCGGCCGTGGCGGCCGGAATCTGGTTCAGCTGTCGCCGCAGGCGACTCCAATGCACTTTCCAGTAGCTTGGTAGCATCCGCCGCGCGCTTCCGCAGTACGCCCGGCTTGTCGTTCACGAGGAGCGATCGTTGGCTCAGCTTCCCCCGGTTCCTCCGGTCCCCGCGGTGCCCCCGGTGCTGGCCGCCACCGGGCCGTTCTTCATGTTCTCGCTCGAGGAGACCTTCGAGCTCATCGGCGAGGCCGGCTTCGACGGCGCCGAGCTGATGATCATGCAGGACAAGGTGAGCCAGGACCCGCACCGGCTGGGGGCGCTGGCCGCCCGCTACGGCGTGCCCGTCCCGGCCGTGCACGGGCCGTTCCTGGTCGCCACCTGGCTGGTGTTCGGGACCGACCCCAAGGGCAAGCTGGAGCGCTGCGTGCGCTTCGCCGAGGCGGCCAAGGTGTCCACGGTCGTGATCCACCCGCCCTACCGCTGGCAGACCCAGTACGCCGCCTGGCTGGACGAGGCCATCCCGCGCATCCGTGAGGAGACCGGGATCACGGTCGCGGTCGAGAACATGTTCCCGATCAACGTGAACGGCCGCAGCCTCCGCTTCTTCAGCGGCACCGCCCCCTCCGAGCTGGACCGCTGGCCGTCGCTGGTGCTGGACACCAGCCACCTGGCCGTCGTCGGCGGCGACCTGCTGGCCGCCTGGGACGACCTGGCCGACCGGGTGGCGCACCTGCACGTCTCCAACAACGACGGGCGCGGCCGCGACACCCACGGGCTGCTCGAGCGGGGGGTCCTGCCCATCGGCGAGTTCCTCCAGGAGGTCGGGGCCGGCGGGTTCGGCGGCGCCGTCACCCTCGAGCTCGACGTGCGCACCTGGGCCGACGACCGCCCGGCCCTGCTCGAGGTCCTCCGCGAGAACGTCGACATCGCCCGGACCCACCTGGCCAAGGGCGCGACCCGGCCGCGTGCTCGCGCGAGCACGCGGAACGGGTAGAATCCGCAGCCGCATGCGAACTGGGACCGCCGTTGTCGTGGCCGCCCTGCTCGTCGTGATCGTCCTCGCGGCCGCGGTGCAGCTCCTGCTCAGCCGCTGAAGGCCCCCCTTGGCATCAGGACCCGAACGTCCTCGGGACGTCCAGACGGCAGCCTGCCCGTGCCGGCACGGCGACGTGCCCGCCGAGATCGCGGGCCAGCGCCCCCTGCTCGAACGCGCCGCCGCCGGCGACCGCGAGGCGTTCGCCGAGCTCTACGACAGCCAGGTCGAGGGTGTCTACCGCTACCTCCTGGCCTGGACGGGAGACCGCCAGCAAGCCGCCGACCTGACCGCCCAGGTGTTCCGCACCGCCCTCGGCTGGCTCCCGACCGCCCACGATCGGGAGCTGGGCGCCTGGCTGACCGCCCTGGCCCGCGACGCCGTGGCCGAACGTCGAGGGTCGGGGGGGCCGCCCGGGGCGGCGGGGTCGGCCGGCGGGCCGGGGTCGGCGAGGGTGGCGAGGTTGGTGGGCTTTGCCGGGGCGGGGCCGGCTGGGGGGGATGGGTCCCGGGCCGGGGCCGGCGACGCCGTGGCGGCGCTGGCCCGGCTGGGCGACCCGGAGCGGGAGGTGGTGATCCTGCGCCTGCTCCTGGGCCACTCCCTGGCCCACACCGCGCACCTCTCCGGCCTCAGCCAGCGCGCCGTCCTGGAGCTCCAGCTGGCCGCCTGCCTCACCGTCCGGGAGCCGACCGGCGGAGCCAGCGCCGACCCCGACCCCGCGGCCCGAGCCGCGGCCTCCGCCGACGACTTCGAACGCCGCCTCGGCCGCTGGGAGGTCGACCTCGCCGGTGCCGACCCGTCTCTCGCCGACGCCCTGGCCGCGGCCGACTCGCTCCGCCAGGCCATCCCCGGCTACGTGGCCGCCCCCACCTCCGACCTGGTCGCCCGCCTCCGCCAGGACCTCCTGACCGCCGAAACGCCCGACGCCGCACTACGCCCGGCCCCTGGCCGGACCCGGAGCCCGGCGCTCCCGCCCGGCCCACCGGGCGGGCCGCCGCCACCAGCCCACCCGGCCTCAGCCAACGCGGAGGCGAGCCTCACCCACCCGGCCTCTGCCAACGCGGAGGCGAGCCTCACCCACGCGGCCTCTGCCAACGCGGCCTCTGCCAACGCGGAGGCGAGCTTCACCGACCCGGTCCCGGGCGCAGCCCCCCCGGGGGGGAGCGTCGCCGGGCCGGGCAACGGGGGCGCGCGGCTGTCCACAGGGCCCCTCGTGGGATCGCTGTTCCGGCGGCCGTGGGTGGCGACCGGGGTCGCCACGGCCGGGATCGTCCTGGTGCTCGCCCTGCAGGCGTTCGGCGAGCCGGGGCCGGCCCCGAGCCCGACCTCGACCACGGTGGCCGTCGCGGCCGGGGGGACCAGCCTCGGGACCCCGCTCACGACGGTGCTCGAGCCCAGCACCACGACCAGCTCGACCCGGCCCGCCCTGGTCCCGGCGACCTCCGCCCCGCGGGCCACCACGCCCCCCGCGCCGCCGACGACCCGCCCGGCGACCACGGCGCCGCAGACCACCAGCGCCCCCAGGCCCACCACGACCAGGGCCCCGACGACGACCGTCGCGACGACCACGACCGCCCCGGCGACGACCACGACGTCGGCCCCGGCCCCGACCTAGGCGCCGGCCGGTCGGCGCGTCAGCGACCGCTGAAGAACCGGTGGCGGCTGGCCACGGCGGTGTCGGGGTTGTCGGAGAACAGGCCGTCGACGCCGAGACGGAAGAACAGCCGGTACTCGGCCGGGGCGTCGCCGGTGGCCCGCAGGTAGATGGGGCTGGCCGGGTTGCCCTGGCGGAAGTCGAGGGGCAGGAAGCTGTTCTCGTTCCGGAAGGTGTAGGGGTGGACGAGCAGGCCGGCCTCGTGGGCGTCGTCGACCAGGCTGGTCGGCTCGAGCAGGTTCCCGGCCGCGTCGCGGGGGACGACCTGGTTCTTGCTCGGGCCGATGCCGTCGGCGTAGGTGGCGATCTCGGCCAGGCCCTCGGGGGTGGACAGGTCGGCGTAGGTGCGCGGGTCGCCGGCGGCGACCAGGTCGTAGGGCGCGCCGACGTCGCTGAGCAGCTGAACCAGCCGCACCCGGGTGCGGCGGTTCAGCTCCTTGAGGTTGCCGGTCTCGAACGACTGGATGAACACCTTGTCCTTGGGGCTGGTGTAGCCGTTGGCCCGCAGGGTGGCCAGCAGCGGCTCCTCGAGCGACAGGCCGATCGAGTCGAAGTAGGTCGGGTGCTTGGTCTCGGGGTAGATCCCGACCCCGGACCGCTTGGCCAGGTCGATGACCTCCTGGAGGGTCGGCACCTGGTAGAGGCCGTCGAAGACGGTGTTGTCGGGCCGCAGGTCGGGGATGCGCTCCTTGGCCCGCAAGGTGCGGAGCTCGGCCAGGGTGAAGTCCTCGGTGAACCAGCCGGTGAGGGCGACCCCGTCGATCGTCTTGGTGGCCCTGCGGTCGGCGAACTCGGGATGGTCGGCGACGTCGGTCGTGCCCGAGATCTCGTTCTCGTGCCTGGTCACCAGCACGCCGTCCTTGGTCGAGACCAGGTCGGGCTCGATGTAGTCGGCGCCCATGCCGATGGCGAGCCGGTAGGAGGCGAGGGTGTGCTCGGGCCGGTAGCCGCTCGCCCCGCGGTGGCCGATGACCAGCGGCAGGCGGCGCTCGCCGCCTCGGTCGACCCGCTCGTCGGCGACGGTCGCTCCGGCCATCTGGGTCAGGCCGAGCAGGAGCAGGGCGGCGGCCAGGAGCAGGGCCGTGGGGCGTCTGGCGATCGTGCGCATGGGGCCTCCCGGGAGATGGCGGCAGAGCACCTCACCGTAGTACCCCGATTGCCCCGATTTGGGAAGAGTGTGCGGTGATCAACCAAAGACGCCACCCCGCTCCAGCAGGTTCTTGTGGACGGCCTGCTGGATGGTGTCGCGGACCTGATCGGTCAGGTCGAACAGCACCATCGGGTCCAGCACCGCCTCGGACCCGAGATTGGCGGTCTCGATCGGGGGGCAGAACTCGATCAGCCATTTCGATGGCAGTGGGATCGCTCCGAGCGGGCCGAGGGCCGGGAAGGTCGGCGTCACCGGGAAGTAGGGGAACCCGAGGAGCCGGGCCACGCGGCGCAGGTTGGCCAGCATCGGGTAGATCTCCTCGCTGCCGACCACGGCCACGGGCACGATCGGGGAGCCGGTGCGCAGGGCGATCTCGACGAACCCGCCCCGGCCGAAGCGCTGGAGCTGGTAGCGCTCCCGGTAGGGCTTGCCGAGGCCCTTGTAGCCCTCGGGCCAGACGCCGACCAGCTCGCCCGACTCCAGCAGCCGGGTGGCGTCCTCGGCGCAGGCCAGGGTGTTGCCCGCCTTGCGGGCCAGGGGGGCGACCACCGGCAGGTCGAAGGCCAGGTCGGCGGCGAGCATGCGCAGCGACCGGTGGGCCGGGTGCTCGTCGAGCAGGGCCAGGGCGACCATCAGGGCGTCGAAGGGCAGGGTGCCGGCGTGGTTGCCGACGACCAGGGCCGGGCCGCTGTCCGGCACGTGCTCCAGGCCGCGCGTCTCCACCCGCCACCAATGCCGGTACAGAGGCCGCAGCAGCGGCGCCAGGACGTGCTCGACCAGGTCCGGGTCGTGGCCGAACTCGTCGACCTCGTACTCGCCGAGCAGCCGCCGCCCGAGGAACTCGAGCGCCTCCTCCGCCCACTCCAGCACCGGCGCGAACCGGTCCCGCCCCGGGTCGTCCGGGGAGCCGTCCCTTGGGGAGCCGTCGTCCGGCGGGCTGTAGGCGTCGCCGGGGGGGCTGTGGACAACGGCGGGACCAACTTTCTCGCCTGGGCTACGCTCCCCCTCCGGAGGGCCTGGCGCCGGAGGCCGAGGTTCCGGCGTGCCCGCCGCGCCTGAGA
>DASUPQ010000597.1 GCA_036280995.1 Actinomycetota bacterium
GAATAGCCGGGATCGGCGTTGACCATGCCGTAGACCATCAGCCAGGCGGTGACCCGATCCAGATCACCCAGCGCCCGCTTGAGGCTGCCGAGGACCGACAGGGCCGTCTTGGCAGCGGCCTGCTGCGCGGCTTCCAACGAGACCTCGATTGGCACCTTGCCGAACGGCCCGGTGAACGAGCCATCGGGTGCCTGCGCCGAATGCCCCGACACATAGGCTTTGCCACCCCACACTCGCACCCAATGGAATGGGAACTTGAATCCAGGAGGGACCTCAGGCGGTCCGGGAAGGGCCAGACCAAGCTCTTCAAGTCGCTGCTCGACCCCCATCGGTGCCTCCTCGCCATCCCTGCCAGCTGGCCTCGGAGACTTCAGTGTCGGAGCGTGACCGAGTGAAGGCTAGCCCCGCCGGTTCCAACCTCGGGGCTGGAATCGGCATTGCCGTGCCCGGCCGGCCAATCGGTCCCTGGTCGCGGAGGACCGGAGCACCAGAGGCGCCCGCGACCAGACGGACCGGACCCCAGCTTGCTCACGGGACCATGCCGCTTCGCCATCCGGCTGGGTCTGCTTGATCCTGGGCAGGTGCGGGCCATCTGGTCGGAGGCGATCGGGCGTGGGCTGTATGACGGCTGGGACGGCGGGCAGTCGGCTTATGCAGCCGGGCTTGGCGGTGCGCAGGGGCAGCCGCGCCTTCCCCGCTCCCAAGCCCCGGCGGAGCGGCAGGCCAGAGACCCCAGCAGGCGCCAACCGCGGGTGGCCAAGGAGCGGCAGGGTAGTACTGCTGCCGAGACTCGGCTCGGTCTGGTGGTATGGCCCAGCCAATCGTCGTCCTCGCCGGCCGCGCCACTCGCGTGCCAGATCGGACGGACAAGCTCGGTAACGAGCGGACACCACAGGCACCCTCAGTCCACCGATGAGCTTGGCTGTGTCTCGCCTCGCAGCTTGCACGCCTTACCCGGACACGCCTGATGGTGTGCTCACCGCGGCGACTTGGAGGATGGCTGGAGGATGTCCCAAGGGACAGCGACGGTCATCAGCGGTCTACACCGGTCAATTCCACTTTGGCGCGTGACCAGCGCAAACGACGTGACCAGCGTCGCTTGACCGCGCAGTCCCTAGATGGCATGCAAGGGTCAGGGGCTGCGGCTCTTCTTGCACTAGCGTGTCCGTCGGCTCCGGCGCAAACTGGGTCACGCTAGGCCCGCGTCTTCTTGGGGTGCCTCATGTTGAGCCACGACCATCAGCCACCAGCGCTGCTCCCGATGCTCTCTCGCGGCAAGCACCGCAGCCCACGCAAGGGCGCCTGCTTCATGGAATTCGCCTCCCTGCTGGCCGGCGAACGCTTCAGTGACCACCCGGCGTGCACCCACCCCCTGCTGGCCGCGGTCGCCCGCGACGTCAACGACCACACCTCCGACGCCGGCCGCTCACAGCTGGCCGACCTGATCCCGTCGGTGGTCGGGCTGACCGGCGACGACCCGCACATCGACGCTGGAATCGCCCTGCGGTCGGCCAGGATGGCCCTGCCGGTGGTAGCGGCCGAGCGCCAACGGGTCATGGCGGTCTCGGTGCTGGCCTGCGAACGCGTCCTGGCTGCCCTGGATGGGCGGCCGGTGGGCACTCTCCAGGAGCAGAGCCGCTCGGTCCTGGCCCAGGTGCCGCACGCCGCACAGTGGGCCGACCAGTTCACCAGCGGTGCCCCGGCCTCCGCGAAGCGCTTTCGCCGGCAGGCCGCGCCCATCATCGTCCGCCATGCTGTTGCCGGCATGGCGCAGGCTTGTGTGCCCGACCCCGACGCGATGCTGCGCGAGCTGCTGGTCCAGGCGATTGAGGAGTGCATGGCGTGGGTCGGTCGCGACCCAGCTCGCGACGCCGTGCTCGACACCGACTTGTGGATGACGGCGTGTCAACGCACCGGCGGGTCACCGGCCGCGACCATGCCGGAGGAACTGGCCAGACACTGATGGCACGGCGGGTCGTAACGATACGCAACCAGGCCAGCGGCTGACCCGCCACCGGCCGGGACGTTAGGTGCATGCCACCATCGCCTCGGCGCTCGTCGCTACCGGTGCCGCGGGCGGCATGACGTGAGAGGGTCGGTACCTGTGGTGACGGCATACATCCTGGTCCAGACCGAGGTCGGCAAGGCCGCGGAGGTCGCCAAAGAAATCGTCCGGATCGAAGGCGTGCAACAGGCCGAGGACGTCACCGGCCCCTATGACGTGATCGTCCGCGCCGAGGCCCGCAACATCGATGAGCTGGGCAAGCTGGTGGTCGCGCGGGTGCAGGCGGTCGATGGCATCACCAGGACCCTCACCTGTCCGGTGGTGCACCTCTAGCGCTGCTCGACCCCCTTCCGGTATACGGCCGACAGTAACAGCGACAGCAACAGGGGCGGATCGCGGCGGTCGGCGGCGAGCAGCTACGCTGCAGGCGCCGAAGTCGCAGACGCTTGCGAACAGCGCTGAACTGGGAAAACAGAGCTTGAAGCTCGGGGTGCCCGATCCGCGAGGGTCCAAGACCGCTATGCGGTGCCCCGCCAGCGGTCGCGGCCCCTGGGCGCCGAGGGACCGGAAACGCCGGACGGCGTTGACACCCGGATGGGACCGCGTGCCCTGCGTGCTCACGGCTTGCTCACGAGACGTTGCGCTACTGCATGCGACGGGCCGGGACGACTGCCGATTGGGAGTGGCCCACGCCCTGCTCAGCCCACAGCGCTTGGATCGGAAGCGCACGCGCGGAACGGTCCTCAAATGACTCATAACCCAGAGGTTCCAGGTGCCTATCGGGGCAGCTCCTTCAGTGCCGCTTGCACCGCGGCCGCCGCCTCATCACGATTGGGAGCAGTGCCCTTGCGGACTGCGGGGCCGTCGAGCGTGATCACCCACCGGTAGAGGCCGGGCTTGTTGGCATCGATCCGGACGGCGTAGCGACCATAGCGTGCCGTCCAGAACTTGTGCCCCGCGTCGTCCTTGCTCTCGTACTGCATCATGGCGGGATCGTATCCTTCCGGCCCGACCGTTCCTCAGAGGCCAGAAGCGCGACGGGGATCCCCGCTGGGGCCGTCGTGGGGCCGCGAAACAGCGGATACTCACGGTCAATCACGGTGCCTAGCGGACAACCGAACCTACAGCTCGTCAGCTGTAACCGGCGGTGATGAGGCCGCCGGTCCGTATATGGCATGCAAGGGGTCAGGGTCAATCATCGGCCTGCGGCTAAGCACCCAGCTCGGCCTGGTTTGCGCCAGGCGAGCGGCCCACCGGTCTGCAAATCAGGTTCTCCTCAGCTTCCTGTGGGCAGTGTGATG
>DASUPQ010000598.1 GCA_036280995.1 Actinomycetota bacterium
TCCTCGACGTGCTCAAGAAGGAGGAGCTGACCGACGTCGACGGCAGCGACTCCCAGCACCCGAACCGCTCGGGCGACGTGGTCGTGATCGCCCGGCCGCCCTACCAGTTCGACGCGGCCACCCCGGGCGTGGCCATCGCGCCCTCGGAGTTCTTCGGCCAGCACGGCTACCGGCCGGACATGGTGAACATCGCCCGCAACCTCAACATGCACGGCACCTTCGTGGCCGCCGGGCCCGGGGTCCGCAACCGCGGGCCGGTGGCCGGCATCCGGGCGATCGACGTCGCGCCGACGCTCGCCTTCCTCATGGGCATCCCCGGCCCGCAGACGGCACAGGGCCGGATCCTGTTCGAGATCCTCAAGGGCGGCAGCCGCTACTTCGACGCCCACCTGCTGGGGATCAACGACCTCCACGGCAACCTCACCGGGGCCGGGCAGATCTACACCGACCCCTACAGCGGGTTCCGCGGGGCGGCCGGGGGCGCGGCCGTGCTCGCCCGCTACCTGCTGGAGCGCAAGCGGGCCAACCCCGGCACCACCGTGCTGGTCCACTCCGGCGACATGATCGGGGCCAGCCCGCCCGAGTCGGGGCTGCTCCAGGACGAGCCGACCATCCGCGTCCTCAACGAGATCGGCTTCGACGTCGGCGCCCCCGGCAACCACGAGTTCGACGAGGGCCTGGAGGAGCTGCTGCGGCTGCTCAACGGCGGCCCGTCCCAGTTCCCGCCGGGCAGCACGTTCGAGGGCCAGGACTTCCCGCTGGTGTCGGCCAACATCGTCGACGCCGACACCAAGGAGCCGATCTTCGACCCCTACCTGATCAAGCGGATCAAGGGCGTCCCGATGGCCTTCATCGGCGCCACCACCATCACCACCCCGACCGTCGTCGAGCAGGGGGCGGTCGACGGCCTCGAGTTCCTGGACGAGGCCGAGGCCGTCAACAGCTACGTGCCCGAGCTCAAGGCCAAGGGCGTCGAGGCGATGGTGCTGCTGATCCACGAGGGCGGCACCCAGGACCGGTTCCCCTTCGGGACCATCTCGCCCCGGATCAGCGACGTCACCCGGGCCCTCGACCCCGAGGTCGACGTGGTCATGGCCGGGCACTCCCACACCGCCCTGAACTCGCGGGTCGACGGGCGCCTGGTCGTGCAGGCGTCGTCGTTCGGGCGCGCGTTCGAGGACGTCCGCATCACCCTCGACCGCAAGACCAAGGACGTCGCGGCGGCCTCGGCGACCCTGCAGGGGGTCTGGACCTACAACCCGCCCGACATCGCCGACCCGGCCCACCTGGTCGAAGGGGACCCGGGCGTCCAGGCGATCGTCGACGACGCCGTCGAGCAGGTCGCGCCGCTGGTCAACCGGGTCGTCAACGTCGCCGCCACCGACCTGCTGGCCGGGCGTGACGGCGGGGCCAACGCGGCCGGCGAGTCGCCGCTCGGCAACCTGATCGCCGACGCCCAGCGGGCCGAGATGGGCACCCAGTTCGCCTTCATGAACCCGGGCGGCATCCGGGCCAGGATCCAGGCCGGCGAGGTCACCTGGGGGGAGCTGTTCGCGGTCCAGCCGTTCGCCAACGACCTGGTCAAGATGGACCTGACCGGGGCCCAGATCTGGACCCTGCTGGGCCAGCAGTTCCAGACGCCCTCGAACCGGATCCTGGAGATCTCGGGCCTCCACTACCGCTACCACCTGACCTCCCCGACCACCGGGGTGATCGACGCCGTCTTCGTCGGCCCCCCGGGTGACGACTCCACCCCGGTGCCCAACGACGCCAGCGTCACCTACACGGTCACGGTCAACTCGTTCCTGGCCGGCGGCGGCGACGGGTTCACGGTGCTCCGCGAGGGCACCAACCGCGTGGTCGGCCCGGTCGACCTCGACGCCCTGGTCGAGTACGTCGAGGGGCTCCCCACGCCCTTCACCAGCCAGATCGAGGGTCGGATCGTGCTCACCACCTAGCCCCGGGGCAGGACCCGCCCGGGTCGGGCACCGCCCCGACCCGGGCGTTCGCGTCTCCACGGCCTCCTCGACCCCTCTGCGATTGACACATTCCTATATGGGTATATGATTGTCCCATGGCACGGGCAGCGACGACAGCGGACGCGTTCAACGCGGTGGCCGAGCCGCGGCGGCGGCAGATCCTGGACGTCCTGGTGGACGGCGAACGTCCCGTCAACGACCTGGTGCGCCTGCTCGGGCTGGCCCAGCCACAGGTGTCCAAGCACCTGCGGGTGCTGCGAGAGGTCGGAGCGGTCGAGGTGCGTGACGAGGGCCGCCGGCGGCTGTACCGGCTGAACGGCCGCGCGCTCAAGCCCATCCACGACTGGGTGCGCAACTACGAGCGCTCCTGGTCGGGGCGGTTCGAGCAGCTGGACGTGGTCCTGGAGGATCTCAAGGAGGAGGAAGGAGCCGATGGGCATGACGGCTAGCGCCAAGGCGACGGTGACGCTCCCCACCGACCGGCAGATCCTGATCACGCGGGAGTTCGACGCTCCCCGGCACCTGGTGTACCGGGCGTGGACCACGCCCGAGCTGGTCAAGCGCTGGTGGAGCGGTCACCAGGGCACGATGACCGTCGCCGAGATCGACCTGCGGGTCGGCGGGAGGTGGCGATACGTGATGGTGGCCGAGGGCGGGCTCGAGGTCGCCTTCCACGGCGAGTACCGCGAGATCGTCCCCGACGAGCGGATCGTGCACACCGAGGTCTACGAGCTGCCCGGCGCGCCCGAAGGGGAGCCGGCGCTCAACACCGTGACCTTCACCGAGGTCGCCGGGCGCACGACCCTCAACCTCCTGGTGGAGACGGCGACCAGGAAGGACCGCGACGCGATCCTCGACTCCGGCATGGAGGTCGGGATGCAGGAGCAGCTGGAGCTGCTGGAGCGGCTGGCCATCTCGCTCCGTTAGGTCGCGGCAGGTTCGAGCACGCGACGGCCCGGCGCCCTGCCCGGCCGTCCTGGAAGGGGCATCCCATGAGCAGCACCACGACCAACGGTTCCCTCGACGGCGCAGCCGTCCCGCGGCGCCGTCGCATCGGGCGCTACGCCCTCCTCGCGCTGCGCGTCCTGCTCGCCGTCGAGTTCGCGGGCTCAGGCCTCATGAAGCTCGCCGGCGTCGACCAGATGGTCACGCTGTTCGACGACATCGGGGCCGGGCAGTGGCTCCGCATCGTCGTCGGCGTGCTGGAGGTCGCCGGCGGCGTCGGGCTCCTCGTCCCGGGGGTCGCCGGCCTGGCCGCCGCGGGCCTGGCCGTGCTCATGGCCGGTGCGTTCCTGACCCACGCGACCGTGCTCGAGGGCGTCCCGGTGATCGAGGCCGTGTTCCTCGCCGGGGCTCTGGTCGTCGCCGTCGCCCGCCGCGCGGACATCCGGCGGCTCAGGGGAGGCGGAGGAACCAGGTGATGGAGGCGGCGGCGCCGAGGAGGAGGAGGACGGCCGCGCCGCCCATGAAGTACGAGGTGAGCTCGCGCTTCTCCTCGACGTAGGTGAGGCGGGAGCCGAGGTCGCGGTAGACGGCGGTGAGCTGCTCGCTGGTCGGGGCGGTGAAGGCCTGGCCGCCGCTGATCTCGGCGACCTGCTCCAGCTCGGGCGGGGGCTGGGCGGCGAGGGCGACCGTGAACACGGGGACCTTCTCCTCCGCGGCCTGCTGGGCGGCGACCACGGGCTGGAGGCCGCTGCGGCTGTCGCCGTCGGTGAGCAGGAGGATGGCCGTCGGGGGACGCTCCTGGTTGACCGCGTTGCGGGGACGGCTGGCCTGGAGGGCGCGGACCACCGCGTCCCCGACGGCGGTGCCCGTGCGGAGCGGGGCATTGCGCAGGGCGCTCCGGACCACCTCTTTGTCGGTGGTCGGGAGCACCTCGACGCTGGGGGCGCCGGCGAAGGTGATCAGGCCGACCTGGAACCGCTCGGGGATCTCCTCCAGGAAGGCGTCGGCCGCCTCCCTGGCCGCGTCGATGCGGGTCGGCGGGATGTCGGTGTTGAGCATCGACTGCGAGGCGTCCATGACCAGCATGATGGTGGCCTGGTCGCGCGGCACCTGGGCGGTCGCCTCGGGCCGGGCCAGGGCGAGCAGGAGCACGGTGGCGGCGAGCAGGTAGAGGATGACCGGGACCACCCGCCGCCACCCGGGCCGGGCCGTGACCATGTTGGGCAGCAGCGCCGGGTTGCCGAACGCCCCCGCCCGCGCGGTGCGGCGGCGTTCGCCCCGCATCCACACCAGCAGTACGAGCGGTACCAGCAGCACCGCCCAGAGCAGCTCGGGCCAGCGGAAGCTCATGCTGGTTGTTCTCTGGCGAGGTCGATGCGGGGTGGGGGGATGGCGGCCAGGACCGCGGTCAACAAGCTGTCCGGGCTGACCTGCTCGGCCAATGCCTGATAGGTCAAGACCAGCCGATGGCGCAGGACATCGCGGGCCAGTTCCTGGACATCCTGGGGCAGGCAGTAGCTGCGGCCCCGGAGCACGGCCAAGGCCCGGGCGGCCGCGACCAGGTTGATCGAGCCCCGCGGGCTCGCCCCATAGGCGATATAGCCGCCAAGATCAGCCAGGTTGTAGGTCGCTGGCTGGCGGGTCGCGTCACACAACGCCACCGCGTACTCGGCCACCAGCCGATCCACATACACCGTGGCCGTGTGGGCCTGGAGGGCCTGGAGCTGCTCCAGGGTCAAGATCTTGGCGATCTCGGGGGGCTCGGTCAGGCTCCGAGCCACGATCGTCATCTCTTCGGAGAAGTTGGGATAGTCGACCACGACCTTCATCAGGAACCGGTCGACCTGGGCCTCGGGCAACGGGTAGGTGCCGTCGGACTCGATCGGGTTCTGGGTGGCCAGGACCAGGAACGGGGCCGGCACCTGATAGGATTGCTTGCCGATGGTCACCTGGTGTTCCTGCATGACCTCCAA
>DASUPQ010000599.1 GCA_036280995.1 Actinomycetota bacterium
CCGTCGCTGGGGGAGGGGCCGCTCGGGCTGGTCGAGCGGGGGGCGGTCGCGGCCGCCGGCGGGCGGGTGGTGTTCGCCGGGCCCGAGGCGGCCCTGCCCGACCTGGAGGTGGACGCCGGCGCGGTCCGGGTCGACGCCGGCGGCCGGGCGGTGCTGCCCGGGTTCGTGGACGCCCACACCCACCTGGTGTTCGCCGGCGAGCGGGCCGAGGAGTTCGCCGCCCGGCTGCGCGGGGTCGGCTACGAGGAGGCCCTGGCCGCCGGGGGCGGCATCAACCGCACGGTCCGCGACACCCGGGCCGCCTCCGACGCCGAGCTGGAGGCGTCCGCGGGCCGGAGGCTGGCCACCGCCCTGGCCTATGGCACCACCACCCTGGAGGCCAAGTCCGGCTACGGCCTCACCGTCGCCGACGAGCGCCGCAGCCTGGAGGTGCTGGCCCGGCTGGCCGAGCGGTCCCCGGTGGAGGTGGTCCCGACCTTCCTCGGCGCCCACCTGATCCCCGAGGAGTACGCCGCCGACCGCGGCGGCTACCTGGACCTGCTGGAGCACGAGATGCTGCCGGCCTGCGCCCCCCTGGCCGAGTTCGTGGACGCGTTCTGCGACCGGGGGGCGCTGACGGTGGAGGAGTCCCGGCGGGTCCTCCAGGCCGGGGCTCGCCACGGCCTCGCGGGCAAGCTCCACGCCAACGAGCTCGGCTCCACCGGCGGGGCCGCCCTGGCCGCCGAGCTTGGCTGCGTGTCCGCCGACCACCTGTTGTTCTGCGACGAGCGGGAGGCCAAGGGGCTGGCCGCGGCCGGCACGGTGGCGGTGCTGCTGCCCGGGACCAGCTTCCTGCTCCGCACCGGCAGGGCCGCCCCGGCCCAGGTGCTGCGGGACGCCGGGGTCACCATGGCCCTTGGCACCGACTGCAACCCCGGGACCTGCTACAGCGAGTCGATGCAGCTGATGGTGGCGCTGGCCTGCGTGCACGGCGGCCTCACCCCCGAGGAGGCGGTGCTGGCCGCCACCGACGGCGCCGCCCGGGCGCTGGGGCGCGGAGGGCGGGCCGGGCGGCTCGCCCCCGGGGCCGCCTGCGACCTGGTCGTGCTGGCCGGGCGGAGCTACCTCGACCTGGCCTACCACCTCGGGGTCAACCTGGCCGAGCGGGTCGTCAAGGCCGGAGCGGTGGTGGCCGGGCCGTGACCGAGCTCACCCGCCTGGTCGAGTGCGTGCCCAACGTCTCGGAGGGCCGCCGGCCCGAGGTGGTCGACGAGATCGTGGCCGCCTTCGCCGGCCCCGGGGTGCTGGTGCTCGACACCTCCAGCGACCCCGACCACCACCGCACGGTCATCACCCTGATGGGGCCCGGGCCGGCCCTGGTCGAGGCGGCCGTGGCCGGGGCCAGGGCCTGCGCCCGCCTGATCGACCTCAACCACCACCACGGCGTCCACCCGCGGATGGGGGCGCTGGACGTGCTGCCGTTCGTGCCCTTCGGGGCCGAGACCCGGCTCCGCGGCGGCGACGACCCCGACCTGGACTGCGCCGACCTGGCCGAGCGGGCCGGCCGGCGCATCGCCGCCGAGGCCGGCGTCCCCGTCTACCTGTACGGGGCGGCGGCCCGCCACCCCGGATGGACGGCCCTGCCGGCCGTCCGCGGCCGCGGGTTCGAGGCCCTCCGGTCCGCCCTGGCCGCCGGCGCCCCGGACCCGCCCGCTCCCGACTTCGGCGGGCCGGGCCTGCACCCGACCGCCGGGGCCGTCGCCGCCGGGGCCAGGGAGGTCCTGGTCGCCTACAACGTCGAGCTGGCCGGCGCCGACCTGGACCTGGCCCGGAAGATCGCGTCCGCGGTCCGGGAACGCGACGGCGGCCTGCCCGCGGTCCGGGCCATGGGGGTCGCCCTCCCGGGTCGGGGACTGGTCCAGGTGTCGATGAACCTGCTCGACTACCGGGCGACCCCGCCGGCGGCCGCCTACGCCGCCGTGGCCGCCCTGGCCGAGCAGGCCGGGGCCAGGGTCGAGGCCTCGGAGATCGTCGGCCTCGTCCCGGCCGGCGCCCTCGACGGGGTCGACCCGGCCAGGCTGCGCCTGCGCGGTCTGGCGACGAATCTGTTCCTCGAATCGCGGCTGCTCCAGGCCCTCTCCATCTCCAAGGAGCGTCGATGACTCCCCAGAACCGGCTTGGCGAGCATGGCTGGCTGGACACCTACGCCGCCCCGACCGTCACCCCGGGCGGGGGCAGCGCCTCGGCGGTGGCCGCCGCCCTCGGCTGTGCCCTGCTGGCCATGACGGCCAGGATCGGCGCCCGCAAGGCCGACCCGGACGCGGCCGGGCGGCTCGGCCAGCTCGCCGGCGAGGCCGACCGGCTCCGGGCGGCCCTGGTCGAGCAGGAGCGGACCGACGCCGACGTGTACGAGCGCATGGTGGCCACCGTCCGCGCCTCCCGAGCCACCGAAGGTGACCCGGGGGCGGCCAGGGCGGCCGAGGCGGCCCGGGCCGACGCCACCGAGGTCCCGCTGGCCACGGCCGAGCTGGCCGCCGAGGGCCTCGGCCTGGCCGGCGAGCTGGCCGGGATGGGCCTGGCCCGGACGGCCAGCGACCAGCTGGTCGCCGCCCACCTGCTCCGTGCCGGCCTGGAGGGCGGCCTGGCCACCATCGCCTTCAACCTGCGCCGCATGGCCGCCGGCCCGGTCCGCGACGACCTGGCCGCCCGCGCCGCCCGCCTCGATGACGCCCGCCGGGGCGCCGCCGACCTCACCCACCGGCTGGTCGCCATGGTCGAGCGGCCGTGATTTCCCCGTCGCCCGGCGATCGGGGTTTACTCCCCCGGGAAGCCCAGCGGGAGGAGTGAGGGTGGCCAGGGACGTGCAGCAGCCGGAGACCACCGGCATGATCCGCCTGCCCGGCACCACCGGACCCGGCGACCCGCACGACCTCCCCCCCGAGGACCCGGCCGTCCCCAGGGCGCGGCCCGGCGCCTACTGGACCGGCCTGGTCGTCCTGGTCGCCGGCCTGGCCGTCACCGTCGCCTTCCTCGCCACCCGGGTCACCTCGATCGTCCAGACCGTCCTGCTGGCCGTCCCCCTGGCCCTCATCGGGATCGGCCTGGAGCGGGTGGGCCGGGGCACCGGCCGGGGCTCGCTGCGCTCGGTCGGCGTCGTCCTGCTGGCCGTGGCCGTGGTCGGCCCGCTGGTCCTGTCGCTGTCCGCCCCTGACCCGGCGGTCTCGGCCACCGCCGGCGAGCCCGTCCCGTCGGGGGCGGACCGGGCCGAGCTGCGGGCCAGCCTCGGCGGCGGCCAGCTCCGGATCGAGCCCGGGGCGGCCGGCCTGTACGAGGCCGAGCTGCGCGGTCCCGGCCAGCCCAGCACCCAGGTGACGACGGCCGACAACCTGGCCGTGCTGGATCTGCGTTCCCCGTCCCAGCGGGGCATGCTGGCCCGCAACCGCGGCAACGACTGGCGGCTCCGGCTCAACACGTCGATGGCCTGGCGGCTCGACGTCTCCGCCGGGGCGGTCACCGCCGACCTCGACCTGCGCGAGCTGAACCTGCGCGGGGTCAGCGTCCAGTCGGGCGTGTCCCGCCTGGCCGTCCGGCTCGGCCAGCCCGCCGCCGAGGTCCCGGTCGACCTGCAGCTCTCGACCGGCCTGGTCGACCTCTACCTGCCGAAGACGGCCACCGTCGAGGTGCGGGTCGACGGGCTCAGCGTCGACAACTTCCGCGACGCCGGCCTGACCCGCGACGCCGACGCCTGGCGGGCCGAGGGCAGCGCCCAGGGCCGCCATGTCATCAGCATCCGCACCTCAGGGGCCCGCCTCCGCATCCACCGGGGGTAGCCCGACGGGCGGCCCGCCCGTCGGCGTCTACGGATCGTCGGCCGAACGGCCGACTCCATGGCCTCTGTTGTCAGTTCCCGGCGGCGACGGAGGCCGGGAGACCGCCGCGCCGGTCCTCGGGGTCGCCGCCGGCGGCCCAGGGCCGGCGCCAGTCGGGGGCCGGGAACGGGTCGGCGAAGTAGAGCGTCTCCCGCTCGATCTTGTCCCCGCGGAACTGGAGGATCTTCACGACGCTGACCGGCGCGCCGCCGTCGTAGCGCAGCCCGGTCTCGGCGACCCACAGGTCGCCGCCGCCCCGCAGCTCCCGCGGCTCGAACTCGAGCCGGGCCGGGTACTGCTGGCGCCAGGCGGTGAAGCTCGCCTTGCCCTGGAACCGCTCGCCCGACTGGGGGAACTCCAGGACGGCGTCGTCGTGGTAGAAGTCGGCCGCCTTCTCCTCGTTGGGCCCGCCGGTGTACGTCCACTGCGTCACCAGCAGGTCGCGGACCTGGTCGTAGTTCACGGGGTGCTCCTTGTCGGCTGGGTGGCGAGGCCGGGGACGAGCGCGGTGATCTCGGCCGGGAGCGGCTCCAGGTCGACGATCGGCAGCTCGCGCCGGAGGTAGGCGGGGTCGAGGGCGCGGTGGCCGGTGGCCCGGGCCACGGGGGCCAGCAGCCCGGACAGGGCCCGCTGGACCGGCCGGGGCGGGCTGGTGAAGCGCATGGTGTCGGCGAACTCCCGGGCCAGCACGGCGGCCTGCAGCGGCTTCGGCCTCCCCTTGGCGTCGGTGCGGCCGTCCTGGGCGGTGAGGAAGAGCTGGCGGATCAGCTGGACCAGGCGCTCGCCCGGCTGCACCTCGACCACGACGCGGACCTCCTCGCCGGAGGCGTTCCAGAAGTCGTGGGCCACGCCGGGGGGCGATCTGGAACCGGGTCCCGGGGCCGGCCCGCCGGTCGCGGCCGTGGTGGCGCACGGCGAGCTGGCCCCGGACGACGGTGAAGGCCTCGGTGATGACCGGGTGGACGTGCTCCCCGGCGACCCTTCCGCCCGGGCTCAGGTACAGGTCGACCACCAGCAGGTGGCCGTTGGCCCCGGTGGGCGTGACCCGCACGACCCCGCGCTCTCCGGTGACCGGGCTCGTACAGCTCGCCGACGATGGCTGCCGGGCCGCCCATGATGCGCTCCTTGGCATGGTGCCGGGTGAGGTCGAGGCGGTAGGCGAGGATCGGGACGGACCGGACCCCGCCGAGCCGGAGCCGGCGGGTGGCGTCGAAGTCGTAGGCCGGGTCGCGCCGGAAGCCCATCGCCTCGTACAGGGCCACCGCGGCCGTCATGAACCCGCCGGTGTGGAGGGTGAGGGCGGGCGCGCCGGCGGCCAGGGCCCGCCGCCGGCAGGCCTCGACCAGGGCCCGGCCGATGCCCAGCCCGCGGGCCGAGGGCTCCACCCCGAGGGCGCGCAGCCCGGCCCACCCGGACGGCCACCCGAGCCCCTCGGTGGCGGCGTCGTCGTACCAGGTGACCGTGCCCACGACCCGCCCGCCGTGCTCGGCGACCAGCAGCCGGCCGTTCCCCAAGCGCTCCTCGACGTCGAGGATCTCGGCCAGGTAGCGGCCGAGGACGGCCGGGGGCAGGGCCATGGCGTACTCCTGGTAGGCGGCCAGGAGCACCCGCCGGACGGCCGGCAGGTCGGACCCACCGGCGTCGCGGACCTCGACGCCGGCCGGGCTCAGGGCGGTGGACATCGTGCCCCGACCGTAGCGGCGCCCCGGCCGGGGCACATCGGCAATCGCTGCCTATCTACGCCCCGAGGTCGGCGGCGGCGCGGGCGGCCTCCCGGCGCGACCCGACGTTCAGCCTGGACAGGATGGCGGCGACGTGATGGTCGACGGTGCGGACCGAGACCACCAGGCGGTCGGCGATCTCGGCGTTGGTCAGGCCCTCGGCGAGCAGCTGCAGGACCTCGAGCTGGCGGTCGGTGAGGCCGGCCGGGTTGGCCCGGGTCCGGGGCCGGGGGCGGCGGGGGAGGTGGGTGACGCCGAGGCGCCGCAGCTCCCGGCGGACCAGGTTGGCGGCGGCCACGGCGCCGAGTCGGTCGAGGGCCCCTGCCGCCTCCAGCAGCTCCGCCTGGCGGCCCGAGGCGGCCAGCTCCAGGGCGTGCTCGTAGGGGGCGCCGAGCGACCGCCACAGCTCGGCCGCGGCCGCCCAGTCGCCCTCGATGCCGAGGGCGAACTCCGGCGGGCAGCCCGCCGGCGCCTCCACCGGGTGCCGGCAGCGGGCCAGGTAGCGGAGCAGCTCGCCCCGGTAGCGCTCGGCCCCGCGGCCCGAGGTGCGCTCCAGCGGGACCCGGGCCACCTCGGCGGCGGCCCGGTGGTCGCCGGCCAGCCAGGCCGACTCCACCCGGGCGATGCCGGCCAGGGCGATCGCCTGGACCGAGCCGGTCCGGGCGGCCGTCCGCCAGGCCCGCTCCAGCAGCGGCCCGGCCGCCGGGTCGCCCTTGCGGGCCAGCAGCCGGCTCAGCGCCGACAGCCCGAAGCTGGCCAGGACGCCCGGGTCCTCGCCGGCCAGCAGCCGGCGCAGCCCGGCCTCGGCCTCGTCCCAGCGGCCCCGCAGGGTGAGCAGCATGCAGCGGTGGGCCTCCAGGTTGTACTCGTGGGAGGCGAAGCCGTACTCGCGGGCGTAGGCCAGGCCCTCGGCCAGCGGCTGGTCGAGCTCGCCGAAGCGGCCGAGGCGGTACAGCCCCTCGACCAGGTTGGTGTAGGCCCGCTGGGTGTACTCGTAGTGGGCGGCGGCCCGGGCGATCTCGGCCGAGCGCCGCAGGTGGGCCGCGCCGCCCGGGTCGCCCAGGTCGAGCAGGGCGTAGCCGAGGTAGTTGAGCGAGTGGGCCACGACGTCGCCCTGGCCGGTGCGCTCGCCCAGCTCCAGGGCCTGGCGGGCCTGGGCGATGGCCTCGTCGAGGCGGTCGGTGAGCTTCATGATGGCGGCCAGGTAGGTGGAGGCGCGGGCCAGCCGGGGCAGGTCGCCGAGCGGCGCCAGCAGGGCCACGGCGCGGGTCACGGCCTGCTCGGACCCGGCCGGGTCGTTGACCATGTAGCGCATCCGCGACAGGGTGGTGAGGGCCTGCCCGAGCGCGGCCGGGTCGCCGGTCCGCTCGCGCAGGGCGACCACCTCGCTCGCGCGGGTCACCGCCTCGTCGAAGCGGGAGAGGTTGTAGAGCACCCAGATGCTCTCCTCCAGCACGGTCGCCCGCTGGGTGTCCGGCAGCTGGCCGGACCAGCGCAGCACCAGCTCGTAGTGGGCCAGGGCCTCGGTGAAGGCCCCGGCGCCGGCCGCCTCCCGGGCGGCGGCCAGGCCGTGGCGGACGACCGCCTCGGGGTCGCCGGCCTGGTGGGCGTGGTGGGACAGCCGCGACAGCTCGACCCCCGGGCGGCGGGCCAGCTCGGCCAGGACCCGGCGGTTGCTGGCCACCCGGGCCGTGGAGGAGCGCTGCCGCTCGATCGCCCGGCGGGCCAGCTCGTGCCGGAACCACACGTGCCCGGGGTCGGCCTCGAGCACGCCGCGCCGCTCGGCCTCGTCCAGGGCCGCCACCTCGCCGTCGAGCAGCGCCTCGACCAGCCAGCGCTCGGCCTGCCCGGGGACGGTGGAGAGCAGCTCCAGGGCCCGCTGGGTTGGCTCGCTCAGCCCGCCCAGTCGGGCCAGGACGGCGTCCCGGACCGTGGCCGGCACCTCGACCCCGGGGTTGGCCAGCACCTCGGTCACGAAGAACGGGTTGCCGGCCGTGGCCGCCAGCACCGCCCCGGCGTCGGCGTCGTGGCCGCCGGCCAGCTCCTCGACCGCGCCGGGCGACAGCGGCCGCAGCACCAGCCGCCGCACCTCCTGGGACCCGAGCGCGCCCAGCATCCGGCGCAGCGGATGGTCGTCGCGCAGCTCGTCGTCGCGGTAGGTCAGCAGCAGCATGCTGGGCAGGGCCGGGATCCGCCAGGCCAGGTAGCGGACCACGTCAAGGGTGGCGTCGTCGGCCCAATGGACGTCCTCGACGACCATCACCGTCGGCCGGCGGGCCAGCTCCCGGTGGACGGCGCCGAACACGGCGTCGCGTCCGGCCACCGGCTCCACCGCCCGGGCCAGGGCGCCGCCGGCGCCACGGGCCATGTCCCGGAACGGGCCGAGGGTGCGCGGTGTGACCAGGTCGTCGCAGGCGCCGACGAGCACCCGGGCGTCGGTCGCCGCCTCCCGTGCGAACGCCCGGACGAGGCTGGTCTTGCCGATCCCGGCCTCGCCCGAGACGAGCACGACCGAGCCGCGACCCTGCACGGCTCCCCTGAGCGTCTCCCGCAGCCGGCGAAGCTCGGCGTCCCGCTCCAGTAGGCCCGCCGTCATGCCTACGATTGAACCAGAGCAACGGCGCGGAGTCCGCCTTCGGCGGACGATTGGTCCAATTCCGACCGGCGGATCAGCCGCCGGTCGGGCAGGTCTCCGTGATCTGCTCGTCCAGGGCCTTCCAGGCGGTGTCGATCCGCTCCAGGTCGCTGACGATCGTGGGCAGGTCGGACAGCAGGCTGTCGCCGCTGATCCCGGAGATGGTCGCCTGGAAGGCGTTGACGGCCGCGTCCAGCTCGGTGACCTGGTCGCCCCACTCGCTCCCGGCGCTGGCCTTGAGCTTGGTCAGGTCGTCCCTGACCTCCTGGAGGGCGGCCACGGTGCCGGCCTTGCCGGCCTGGGGCGGGTCGAGCTGGTCGAGCTCGGCTATCGACGCCTTGAGGGCGGCCGCGTCGGCGCAGGCCGGGGAGGCCGCGGCCGTGGTCCCGCTGGCCGCGGTGGTGGCCGGGGCCGCGCTGGGGGAGTCGTCGCCCGACCCGCCGCAGGCCGCGGCGGCCAGGCAGAGCAGGGCGAGCAACAGGAGCCTCGCCGGGACGGGGGCGCGCATGGTGTCCTCCAATGCCGTCGTCGGTCCCGGTCAGGATCCACCCGGCCGGGGTGGCCTCGTACCGGTGCAATGACCGGTCCCGGCCCCGGCGTCAGGACCGGGTCAGTGCCCGGCGGCGCCGCTCCAGGAAGGCCCGCTCGGTGGCGTTGCCGGTGCGGGCGATGGCCGCCTCGTAGGCCGCCACCGCCTCGGCGTCGCGGCCCAGGCGGCGGAGCAGGTCGGCCCGGATCGCGTGGAACAGCCGGTAGCCGTCGAGGTCGAGGCCGTCGACCAGGGCCAGCGCCGCCTCCGGCCCCTCGACCTCGGCCACCGCGACCGCCCGGTTGAGGGCCACCACCGGGCTCGGGGCCAGGGCCAGGAGCTGGTCGTAGAGGGCCAGGATCTGGCCCCAGTCGGTGGCCGCGGCGGCCGGGGCGTCGCTGTGGACGGCGTTGATGGCCGCCTGGAGCTGGTAGGGGCCGGGCTGGCCGCGGCGCAGGCAGCGGCGGACGATGGCCTGGCCCTCGGCGATCTGGTCGCGGTCCCAGCGCCCGCGGTCCTGGTCGGCCAGCAGCACCAGCTCGCCGCCGTCGCCGGTGCGGGCGTCCCGGCGCGAGGAGACCAGCAGCATGAGGGCGACCAGGCCCAGGACCTCGGGCTCGTCGGGCATCAGCTCGGCCAGGACCCGGCCGAGGCGCAGCGCCTCGGCGCACAGCTCGCGGCGGACCAGGGCGTCGCCGGCGCTGGCCGCATAGCCCTCGTTGAAGATTAGGTAGACGACGGCCAGCACGGCCCGGAGCCGGCCCGGCAGGTCGGCCTCGTGCGGGACCCGGTAGGGGATGCCGGCGTCGCGGATCTTGCCCTTGGCCCGGACCAGCCGCTGGGCCATGGTCGCCTCCGGGACCAGGAAGGCGCGGGCGATCTCGGCCGTGGTGAGCCCGCCCAGCAGCCGCAGGGTCAGCGCCACCTGGGCGCCGGTGCCGAGGGCGGGGTGGCAGCAGGTGAAGATCAGCCGCAGCCGGTCGTCGCGCACGGCGCCCTCCTCGGCCGGCTCGTCCCGGGCGTGGAGCAGGGCCGCCTGGGCGTGCCGGTCCTCGCGGGAGGCCTCGCGGCGCAGGCGGTCGACGGCCTTGTTGCGGGCGGTGGTGATGATCCATCCCGCCGGGCTCGGCGGCGGCCCGGTGGACGGCCACCGGGCCACGGCCGTGGCGAAGGCCTCCTGGACCGCCTCCTCGGCCAGGTCGATGTCCCCGAAGGCGCCGACCAGGACGGCGACGGCGCGGCCGTAGTGCTCGCGGAAGACACCTTCGATCTCCGAGGTGGGGAGCGCCGGCACGCCAGGCTCAGTCCCCGGCCTCATCCTGGAACGGCCGCACCTCGATCGGCAGGGTGGTCACCTGGGCGAGCCTGCGGCCCCACTCGAGGGCGGCGTCGAGGTCGGGGGCCTTGACGATGGTGAACCCGCCGACGTGCTCCTTGCCCTCGGCGAAGGGCCCGTCGGTGACCAGCGTCTCGGTGCCGGAGACCCGGATCACCGTGGCCGTGCTGGGCGGGTGCAGGCCCCCGGCGAACACCCAGGCGCCGGCCGCCCGCATCTCCTCGTTGAGGGCGTCGAGGTCCCTGAAGATCGCCTCAAGCGCCTCGGCCGGCGGCGGCGGCCCGTCAGGCTGGTACACGGTGAGCAGGTACTGCTTCATCGGGCCGCTCCTTCCCTGGAGGTCACCGGCTGGTAGGTGGCGATGATGACACCGGTCGTCGTCGGCACCGAGCCGACCAGCCGCAGCGTCGACGCCGGCCCGCCGTCGGGGAACAGCCGCCGCCCCGACCCCAGCACGAGGGGGTGGATCAGGAGGACGTACCGGTCGACCAGATCGCGCCGCCGCAGCGACTGGACCAGCTCGCCGCTGCCCAGCACCGTCAGGTCCTCGCCCGGCTGCTCCTTCAGCCGGGCCACGGCCTCGGCGGCGTCGCCCTCCAGCAGGGTGGAGTTGCGCCAGGGGAGCGGCTCCCGCAGCGTCCTGGACGCGACGTACTTGCGGGTGTTGTCCAGCACCTCGGTGAAGGGGTTGTCGGTCTGGTGGGGCCAGAAGCCGTGGAAGTCCTCGTAGGTCCGCCGCCCGAGCAGCAGGGCCCCGGGGCCGGCCATGCCCTCGGCGGCGACCCGGCCCATGACCTCGTCCATGTACGGCGCCGCCCAGCCGCCGTTGGCGAACCCGCCACGGGTGTCCTCGTCGGGCCGCCCGGGGGCCTGCGTCACGCCGTCCAGCGTCACGCTGTTGAACACGGTGATCTCGCGCATCCGCGGTCCCTCCGTCCGTTCGCGTCGGGAATCTCTCACCCTCTACACGAACGGGTGCCCCCCGGATCGACACCTACCGGCGGCGGGTGGCCGACAGGCCGTCGATGCGACCCCGCTCCTCGTCGGTGAGCGAGAAGCCGAAGACGTCGAAGTTGGTGGCGATCCGCCCGGGGTCGGCCGACTTGGGGATCACCACCACCTCGTGGTCGATGTGCCAGCGCACCACGACCTGGGCCGGGGTCACCCCGTGCCGGGCGGCGATGTCGGCCAGCACGGGGTGGCGCAGGTCGGTGTTCTTGAACGGGCTGTACCCCTCCAGGACGACGCCGCGCCGGCGGTGGGCGTCGAGCAGGGCGGCGTCGTACAGGGCAGGCGCCCACGGGATCTGGTTGACCTGGGGTGCCTGGCCGGTGGCGTCGATCAGCTCGTCCAGCTGGGCCGGGCTGTAGTTGCTGACCCCGACGGCGCGGGCCAGCCCCTGGTCGCGCGCGGCCAGGAGCGCCTCCCAGGTCGGCACCAGGGCCCGGGCCCGGGGCGGCCAGTGGACCAGCCACAGGTCCACATGGTCCATGCCCAGCGCCCGAAGGCTCTCGGTGAGCGTGCGCCGCTCCCGGCCGGCGTTGCCCGGCGGCAGCTTGGTGGTGACGAACACCTGCTCGCGCGGGACCCCGCTGTCGCGGACCGCCCGGCCCACCTCGCGTTCGTTGCGGTAGATGGTGGCCGTGTCGAGGTGGCGGTAGCCGGCCTCCAGCGCCGAGCGGACGGCCGCCTGGCAGCGCCCGCCCGTCATCTGCCAGGTGCCGAGCCCGACCAGCGGCATGGCCCCGCCCCGGTCGAGGGCCACGGCGGGCTGGCGGTCAGGGGACATGACGACATCGTCGCCCACCGGCACGAGAACGTCGAGCCGGCCCGGTAGAGTCCAGGCGGATGAGGCACCCGCCCGACCTGCCCGACGGCACCATCGTCACCGCCTTGCGCGGCGGCTTCGGGGTCGAGGCGGTCAGGCTGGTGCGCCTCCCGGTCGGCAACGACGCCGACTCCTGGTCCTACCGGGTCGAGACGGCGGCCGGCCCGGCCTGGTTCCTCAAGGTCCGGGCCGGCCCCAGCCCCGGACGCGGGGCGGCCGTCCCCGCCCTCCTCCAGCGCCGCGGGGTGCCGAACGTCCTGGCCCCGCTGGCCACCTCGACCGGCGCGTCCTCGGTGACGGTGGGCCGCTTCGCCCTCGCCCTGTACCCGCTGCTGGAGGCCCGCCCCGGCGCCGAGGCCGGGCTGTCACCGGCCCAGTGGCGCGAGCTCGGGGCCACCATGCGGCAGGTCCACGCCGTGCCGGCGACGCCGGAGCTGATCCGGCTGGTGGGCCGGGAGGCGTTCCGTGGTAGCCGCGCTCCAGCGCCGCCAACCCGCCGGGCCCGGCATCGGGCGCCCGGAAGAAGTACCCGGGCAGGGACGTGCCCTCGTACGGGATCTGGAGCCGTTCCCCCGGCACCGCCGCCAGGTCGACCGCCTCGTCCCAGCACGCCCGGTGCCGCTTCCAGAGCTCGAGCTGCCGCTCGGGCGCGCTCGAGTGCGTGATCAGGTACAGCCCGGTCGACCGGAACGCTAGATCCCCCAAGCACCCGTCACCGGCGCAGCATCGGCCGAACCTTCGAGTGCCGGTCGTCAGGGGTGGCCGGCATGGGCGGCCGGGGCGCGGGCGGTGAGGACCTGGCCGGTCTCCGGTCCGGTCGTGAGGCGCTTGATGTTGTCCTCGAAGCCGTCCTGCATTCGCCAGTCCGCCGCCAGCATGAACAGCGTCCGGCCGTCCTCGCCGCCGAGCGTGCACGCGAACCCGGCCCGGTCGAGCGGGACCGTGTCCAGCACCTCCCCGCCCTCGGCGACCCGCAGGCAGGCCGGGCCGGTCTCGGTCCAACCTGGCGTCCACACGGCTCCTTCGGTGTCCAGGACAATGCCGTCGCCGGGCAGCGCGGCCCACACGCGCCGGTTCGACAGGCTCCCGTCCGGGCCGATGGCGAAGGCGGTGAGCGTGCCCGCGAACGACTCCGAGACGATCAGCGTCGAGTTGTCGGGGGTGACCGCCATCCCGTTGGGAAACGCGATGCCTTCCGCGACCCGCCGTACCAGACCGTCCGGCGTGGTCAGCGCGATGAACCCGGGGGCCTCGCCCTCGCCGGGGTGGAAGTCGGCGCCGCCGTTGACGTAGATCATGCCCCGGCCGTCCACGACGATCTCGTTGAGGCCCGCGCCGAGCCCGCCCAGATCGACGTGGTCGACCAGTGAGCCATCGGGCTCCTGGCGCAGCAGCCGGCCCTCGGGCCCGGCCACCACCAGCAGCCGCCCGTCCGGCAGCCAGTCGATCGAGAACGGAAAGGTCGTCGGCACGGTGGCCATCACCTCGGCGTTGCCGTCGAGGTCGACAGCCAGGATCTGTTGCGTCCCCCAGTTGGACAGCCACAGCCGGCCATCGTGCCAGCGCGCCGACTCGCCGATCTTCAACCCGGTCAGCAGGACCTCGGTCATCGTGGTCGCTCCCTCAGCATCGACGGGACCTGTCGCCATTGAAACGAACGGCAACCGTCCGGATCGACACCCGTGACGGGTGCGTTCGACCTGGCGCCGGCGCGGACTCGCGCGTGTCATCATCGGCCCGTGACCTCACCCACGATCGAACAGGGCCGGGCGGCGCTGCGCGACGGCGACGCCGCGACCGCCCAACGCGCGTTCGAGCTCGCCCTGGCCGAGGACGGGTCGGGCGAGGCGCTGGAGGGCCTCGGCGAGGCCCGATATCTTCAGTGCGACTATCCGGCGGCCGCCGCCTACTACGAGCGCGCCTACGCCGCCTTCCGCAGGGAGCGCGATCTCATGGCCGCCGGCCGGGCGGCGCGCATGGTCGCCTGGATCACCGGCAACGTTCTCGGCGACTGGGCCGTCCGCAGCGGATGGCTGGCGCGGGCCAGCGCCATCCTCGAGGAGGCGGGCGAGGACGGGCCTGAGCGCGGCTGGGTGCTGATGATCCGGGCCTTCTCGGAGCTCGACGCGCAGGTGCGCGAGTCCCTGGCCCGCGAGGCGATCGCGATCGGACGCCGCTTCCGTGATCCCGACCTCGAGTTCCTGGCCGTGTCCTACCTCGGCGGCGTGTACCTGATGGTCGACCGCGTCGAGGAGGGGCTGGCGCTCTGCGACGAGGCGATGGCGGCGCTCCTGGCCGGCGAGCTGACCGAGTTCGCCACCGTGGACGAGATCTTCTGCGCCCTCTTCTGGGGGTGCGAGCTGGTCAACGACATCCCACGCGCGGACCAGTGGATCCGTGCCGCCACCGAGCGGATGCGGCGGAGCAACGTCGTCGCCGCGTTCTGCCGTGCCCATTACGGCGGCATCCTCACGGCGGCCGGCCGCTGGGACCAGGCGGAGGTCGAACTGCTCGAGGCGGCCAGGCAGTTCGACCGGGGGCGCTCGCCGCGGCGCGACGCGGCGATCATCCGGCTGGCGGACCTGCGCGTCCGGCAGGTCCGCCTTGAGGAGGCCGCCCAGCTGCTCGACGGCCTCGAGCACCATCCGGACGCGGTCCGTGCGCTCGCCGCGCTCCGCCTCGCCAAGGGGGAGGTGGCGCTCGCGCGGGACCTGCTCGAGCGGGCCACCGACGCCCCCGACGACGAGGTTCCCACGGTCGGCGAGTTCACCATGGTGGGCCCGCTGCTCGCGCTCCTGGTGGACGTCCACCTGGAGGAGGGGAACGTCGATGCCGCCGCCCGGGTCGCCGAACGGCTCGACCGCATCGCCGCCGAACAGCGGGGACCCTACCTCAAGGCCGCCGCCGCGCTCGCCAAGGGTCGGGTCTGCGTGGCCAGCGGGGAGGGGGACGCGCGGGCCTGCCTGCACGAGGCGCTGGAGGGCTTTGCCAGGGCACAGCTGCCGATGGAGCTCGCGCGGACGCGCCTGGAGCTGGCGCGCGCGCTCGCGGAAGGCTCTCCCGAGGTCGCGATCGCCGAGGCGAAGCTGGCCCTCCAGGACTTCGAGCGGCTGGAGGCCACCCGCCACGCGGACGCCGCCGCGGCGCTGCTGCGGTCGCTCGGCGCCCCGATCCGCACCGGCCCCAAGGGGATGGGCGCGCTGACCAGGCGGGAGGCGGAGGTGCTCGAGCTCATCGGGGCAGGGTTGTCCAACCCCGAGATCGGCGACCGCCTCTTCATCACCCGCAAGACCGTCGAGCACCACGTGGGCAGCGTGCTGTCCAAGCTCGGCCTGCGGAACCGGGCCGAGGCGGCCGCCTACGCCACCCGGCAGAAGATCAGCCCCTAGATAGGGGACCTCCCCGATGCTCCCCGGCCGGCCGGCCGTGATGCTCTCCCCATCCGCGCCGAGCAGGAGGGGACGCGCATGAGCATGAACGGGAACCGGTACGACGCGATCGTGGTGGGCGGGCGCTGCGCCGGGTCGCCGACCGCGATGCTGCTGGCCCGCAAGGGCTACAAGGTCCTGGTCGTCGACCGGGCGACCTTCCCGAGCGACACGCTCTCGACCCACATCGTCCACCCGCCGGGCGTGGCCTCGCTGCGCCGGTGGGGGCTGCTCGACCTGGTCACGGCGACCGGGTGCCCGCCGATCCACACCTACGCGTTCGACTTCGGCCCCTTCACCATCTCCGGGGCGCCCGGCACCGACGAGACACCGGTCGCCTACGGCCCCCGGCGGACCGTGCTCGACCAGCAGCTGGCCGGCGCCGCGGCCGAGGCGGGGGCGGAGGTCCGGGAGGGGTTCACCGTCGAGGAGGTCCTCACCGAGGACGGGCGCGTCACCGGCGTCCGCGGCCACGGCAGGCGCGGCGGCACGGTGACCGAGCGCGCCCGGGTGGTCGTCGGGGCGGACGGCCGGCACTCGCTGGTCGCCCGCGCGGTGCGGCCCGAGCAGTACAACGAGAAGCCGCAGCTCCTGGCCGGCTACTACACCTACTGGAGCGGGCTGCCGATGGAGGGCCGCTTCGAGACCTGGGTCCGCCCCGACCGGGGCTTCGCGGCCTGGCCGACCAACGACGACCTGACGGTGGTGATCGGCGCTTGGCCGTTCCTGGAGTTCGAGGCCAACAAGAACGACATCGAGGGCAACTACCTCAAGATGCTGGAGCTGGCCCCCGAGTTCGCCGACCGCGTCCGCGGCGCCACCCGCGAGGCGCGCTACGTCGGCACCGCCGTCCTGAACTACTTCCGCAAGCCCTACGGGCCGGGCTGGGCCCTGGTCGGCGACGCCGGCTACAACAAGGACTTCATCACCGGCCACGGGATCCACGACGCCTTCCGCGACGCCGAGCTCTGCGCCACGGCACTGGACGAGGCGTTCTCCGGCGCCAGCGTCTTCGAGACCGCGATGGGCCGCTACCAGGCAACGCGCGACCAGCAGGTCCTGCCGATGTACGAGCTCACCACCCAGCTCGCGACGCTCGAGCCCCCACCGCCCGAGCTCCAGCACCTGCTGGCAGCCGTGCACGGCAGCCAGCAGGCGATGGACGGCTTCGCGCGGGTCATGGCGGGCGTGACCTCGCCGGCCGAGTTCTTCTCCGAGGAGAACGTCGGACGGATCCTCGCCGGGGCGCGCTGAGCACGATGAGGAGGTCCACGCGGCCCTCGAAGTGAACCGGCCACCGGGCGTTCGCCCTGGTCATGGCTCACGAGACCCCCGGTGATCCGCGGGTCCGCGCTCTGCCTTCCCCTTACAGAGCGAGGACCGTTGTCTCTCCGGGGGTCTCGTGTCGTCGAGCACGATCGCACGCGGGTGGGGGGTCGTCAACGCGAACGATCTGAGGCCTGTGGATGACGCTGGGGACAAGTCGGGCGCTGTTGTTGACGGCCGCAGGGACGGCTGTGGACAACCGGTGGAAAGCTCGGGGACGGCAGGTTGAACGAGAAATTCTTTGCCGACTTCGACCTGCTGGAATGGTTCGACAGGTCCTGTGGACAGGAAAAAGATGCGCTTGGGGTGTCGCGAGCTGGTGCGATACTCCGGGCGATGAGCACGCAGAAGTCACCTGACTCGAGCCGGCCACCGGTCAAGGTCGTCCGGAGCGCCCGGCGGCGCAAGACCGTCACCGCCTACCGGCAGGGGGAGACGGTGGTGGTCCTGCTGCCGGCCCGGATGAGCCGGCGGGAGGAGGACCACTGGGTGGCGACCATGCTGGAGCGGCTGGAGCGGCGGGCCCGGCGGGTCGCGCCCGGGGACGCCGAGCTGGAGCGGCGGGCCCGGCTGCTGGCCCGCCGCTACCTGGAGGGGATGGTCGAGCCGCGCTCGGTCCGGTGGGTGGGGAACATGCGGGCCCGGTACGGCTCCTGCACCCCCGACGACGGCACCATCCGGCTGTCGGACCGGCTCGCCCCCTGGCCGCCCTGGGTCCGTGACTACGTGCTCGTCCACGAGCTGGCCCACCTGGCCGTGCCCGACCACTCGCCAGCGTTCTGGCGGCTGGTCGACCGCTACCCGCTCTCGGAGCGGGCCCGCGGGTTCCTGATCGCCAAGGGGATGGAGGACGACGAGAGCTAGCCCGGAGCGGGCCGGTCGTCCCCGTCGTCGCCCTCGTCCTTGGCCTCCTCGGCCTCCAGGAGGGCGCGCAGGCCCTCGTCCAGGTCGACCTCGGCGCCGCCGACCAGGCCGACCCGCTCCAGCCAGCGGCCGGGCACGTCCAGCTCCTCGGCCGTGGGCAGGTTCTCCGGGTGCGACCAGACCTGGTCCAGGCCCTCGATGTCGGTGGCGGCCAGGACCTCGTGGCAGAAGCGCTCCCCCCGGGAGGCGGCGGCGCGCTCCGGGTCGGCCCGGAGCAGCAGGGCGAACAGGCGGGCGGGGGACTGCGGGTCGGCGTCGCGGCGGCCGACCGCGGCCTCGATGGCGGCCAGGCCGGGGAGCCGGCCCTCCAGGGCACGACCGGCGATCACCAGGGTGTAGCCGGCCACGAGGGCGAGCAGCACCTCCAGGCGCCCCGTGGCCGCCTGGAGGGCGGCGCTCGGCGGGCCCAGCAGACCCTCCCCGCCGCCGGCGAGCAGCTCCTGGAGGGCCTCGGGGTTGGCCATGTCCAGCGACTGGAGCCGGTCCATCATCTGGGAGGCGTCGGGCTCGGTCTGGAGGGCGACGTCGTCCACCACCCGGCGGAGCTGGTCGCCGAGCCACGGCACCCCGGCGAGCAGGCGCTGGCCGGCGACCTGATGGCAGGCCAGCCACAGCCGCAGCTGGTCGCCGGGCAGGTCGGCCGACCGCTCGAAGGCGGCCACGTTCTCGGGCACCAGCAGCACCTTGGCCGGGTCGGGCCCTGGCATGGCCAGCTCGTACTGGCCGAGCACGGAGCGGGCGAGCTGGCCGACGAGCGTGCCCACCTGGAGGCCGGCGACCAGGCCCCCGACCCGGCTGATCATGTCCCCGACCCCGGGCGGGCCCATGCCGGCCCCGCTGCCGAGGGCCTCGGCGACCCGGCGGGCGCCCGGCTCGACCAGGGGGGCGAAGCCGCCGAGGACGGCCTCGGCCCAGTCGGGGCGGTTCACCGGCCGGGCCGCCAGGGCCACCCCGGGGCCGGGCAGGCTGGTCACCGGGTCGACCCAGAGCTCGGCCAGGCGCAGCCGGTCGTCCCAGGAGCGCGCCTCGCCCGGGTCGGGGGCGGCCGCCGGCCGCGGCAGCTGCGGCATCATGCCGAGGTCCTCGGCCCCGGCCGCGGTGGCCACCGCCACCTGCCGGGCCAGCTCCCAGTTGACCGGCCCGGACGCGGTCGCCATCAGCCTGGCGAACTCCCGGAACAACGGGATCCGCCCGAAGAAATCGCCGGAGCCGCCCGGCCCTTCGGTCATGGGTCTCATGCTACCCGCGGCGTCACGACAAGACGGCTAGAACCCGCCCCCTCCGGGTAGCCTGGGCGCTTCTGGACGGCGACGAAAGGCACCACGGTGGGTCGGACGGTGGCAATGGTGGGCGCGCTGCACCCCGCGGCGGGGGCGCTGGCGCTGGCCCTGGAGGACGACCCGGGGGTCGAGCGGGTGCTGGGGCTGTCCCGGCACGAGCCGCCGCTGCTGGGGCCCAAGTTCGAGTTCGTCCAGGTCGGTCCCGGCGACCCGACCTTCGCCGGAACGCTGGCCGGGGCGGACACGGTGGTGCTGTTCCCGCTGGTCGACGCCGCCGACCGCAACGAGGAGGGGCGCCGGAACCGGGTGCTGGAGGGGACCAGGCACGCCCTGGAGGCCGCCGCCGGCGCGGCCACGGTGGTGCTGTGGTCGAGCGGGGTCGTCTACGGCGCCCACCCCGACAACCCGGTCCCGATCACCGAGGACCAGCCGCTGCGGCCCAACCCCGAGTTCCCGGCGGCCGGCGTGCTCGCCGACAGCGAACGGCTGGCGCTGGAGGCGTCGCTGGGAGAGGGCACGGCGGTGGTGGTGCTGCGCGGCGCCGGGGTGTGGACACCGGCCTGGGGGACCTTCCTGTCCCGGAGCCTGATGGCGCCGGCCATGGTCGGGGTCCAGGGCCAGGACCCGCCGCGGCAGTGCCTGGCCCCCGCCGACGCCGTCTCGGCCCTGGCGCTGGCGACCTCGGGCCGGCTGCGCGGCGTCTACAACGTCGCCCCCGACGACTGGATCGGGGCCAGGGACGCCGTCCGGGCGGCCGGGGCCGGCCGGCGCCGCCTCCAGGTGCCGCAGCGGATCGCCCAGGTCACCGCCGAACGGCTCCAGCGGGCCGGCGTCTCGGCCGCGACCCCGGGCGAGCTCGCCTACCACCTCCACCCGTGGGTGCTCGACAACGCCCGGCTGCGCCAGGCCGGCTGGGCCCCGACCCGCTCCAGCGCCGAGGCGTTCACCGAGGCGGGCGGGCAGGTGCCGGACGGGGTCCTGGTCGGCGGGGTCCAGGTCCGCCGCAGCGACATCTACCGGGGCGCCGTGGCCGGGCTCGCCCTGGCCGCCGCCGCCGTGGCCGTCGCCCGCCGCCAGGCCCGGGCCTCGCGCCCGGCCCGGCCGGCGACGCGCCGCCCAGCCTCGGGGCGCCGCCCGGCCAGCCCCATGTAGCCGGCCGTGGCCCGCGACCTCGCCATCGACCTGGGCACGGCCAACACCCTGGTCTACGCCAAGGGCAGGGGGATCGCGCTCGACCAGCCGACCGTGATCGCGATCAACGAGCGCAGCGGCGACATCCTGGCCATGGGCGAGGAGGCGTACGCCATGATCGGGCGCACGCCCGGCCACATCGTGGCCGTCCGGCCGATGCGGGGTGGAGCCATCTCCGACTTCGACACCACCGCCCGGCTCATCCGGATGCTGCTGGACCGGGTCGGCACCGGCCGCCTGGGCAAGCCGCGGGTGCTGGTCTGCGTCCCCTCGGCCATCACCGAGGTGGAGCGGCGGGCCGTGCAGGAGGCGACCCTCCAGGCCGGGGCCCGGGCCGCCTGGCTGGTCGAGGAGCCGATGGCGGCGGCCATCGGGGCCGGGCTGCCGGTGCACGAGCCGACCGGCCACCTGGTGGTCGACGTCGGCGGCGGCACCACCGAGGTGGCCTGCATCGCCCTCGGCGGCATCGTCGCCGCCAAGGCGATCCGGGTGGGCGGCTTCGACATGGACGCGGCCATCGCCACCCACATCCGGCGCGAGTACGCCGTCGTCGTCGGCGAGCGCACCGCCGAGCAGGTCAAGCTGTCGATCGGGTCGGCCTACCCGCAGCCGGGGGAGGGCAAGGCCGAGGTCACCGGCCGGGAGCTGGCCACCGGGCTGCCCAAGACGGTCCCGGTCTCCGCCGCCGAGGTGCGCGAGGCGCTCCGGGAACCGGTCGGCCAGATCGCCCAGGCGGTCGTCTCGACCCTCGCCGAGATCCCCCCGGAGCTGGCCGGCGACGTGCTCGACAAGGGCATCTACCTGACCGGCGGGGCCAGCATGCTGCGCGGCCTCCACGCCCGCCTGCGCCACGAGGCGGAGATCGCCGTCCACCAGGCCGAGGCGCCGCTCGAGTGCGTGGTGCTCGGCGCCG
This sequence comes from Actinomycetota bacterium, assembly GCA_036280995.1. Lineage (NCBI taxonomy): Bacteria > Bacillati > Actinomycetota > Actinomycetota bacterium. Next base: position 20,960 of record DASUPQ010000599.1, read on the forward strand.
GCCGCATCGTCGAGGACCTCGAGGAGCTGGCGCCGCTGTTCACCGGCGATCCCGCGCGCCGCTGAACGGCCCCGGCGGTGCGACAATCGAGGATGGTTCCCGACTCCCGGAGGTGCCGGTGCGGCAGCGCGTGATCGCCGTCGTCGCCGTGCTGGGCCTGATCGGCCTGGTCTTCGCCCTCAACTTCTACCGGCTCCCGGTGGTCGCGCTCAGCCCCGGCCCCATGGAGGACGTACTGGCCCGGCTCAAGATCGAGGGCCCCCGGGTCTACGACTCCGAAGGCAAGCTCTACCTCACCTCGGTCGGGATCGACGACAACGTCCGCTTCTACGAGGCCCTGCTCGACATGGCCAACCGTGACGTTGAGCTGGTCCCGCGGTCCGAGCTGTACCCCGACGAGCAGGGCTCGGACGAGATCGACGAGGAGAACGCCATCCTGATGGACGTGTCCAAGGAGACGGCCACGGTGGTCGCCCTGCGCGAGGTCGGCTACGAGATCGAGCCGATCGCGGTCGAGATCACCCAGGTCGTCGACGGCACCCCGGCCGACGGCAAGCTGCGGGCCCGCGACCGCATCCTCGAGATCGACGGCCGCGCCGTGGCCAGCACCGACGAGGTCCGGAAGGCGATCACGCGTCACCAGGTCGGCGAGCGGGTCGCCTTCCGGGTCGAGCGGGACGATGCCGAGAAGAAGGTGTCGGTGGAGGTGGGGGAGGCGGAAGGCGAGCCCCGGGTCGGGATCGCGCTCCAGGAACTGTTCGCCGACCTGCCCGTCAAGGTGACGATCGAGACCGAGAACAACATCGGCGGCCCCTCGGCCGGGCTGATGTTCACCCTGTCGATCATCGACAAGCTCACCCGCGAGGACCTGACCGCCGGGCGCCGGATCGCCGGGACCGGCGCGATCGCCCTCGACGGCGACGTCCTGCCCGTCGGCGGGGTGGCCGAGAAGCTGATCGCGGTCCGCCGCCAGGGGGTGAGCACCTTTTTCATCCCGGCCGACAACTGCGACAGCGTCCGCGGCCGGGTCCCGGACGGCCTGCGCCTGGTCAAGGTGTCGAAGATCGAGGAGGCGCTGCGCTTCCTGCGCGACCCCGAGGTCGCCGCCGCCGCCCCCGGCTGCTAGCCCGACCGGCCAAGGCCGGTCGGAGTCGATCGAGTGTCGGCCGATGGCCGACCCCACGCCTTGGTTGGACCGGTCCTCCCGGAGCCAACCCCGGGACCGGTCGGGGTTGGCTCCGGGAGCCGACCGGCGCCGGACGGCGCCGACCGGACGGAGCCCCTCGCCGACAGCGGCCAGCAGAGGTGCCTTCCTGGTAGCAGGCGCGCGTGGCCCGGAAATGGGTACGGGCAGCCTCGCCGCCACCCCGGCGACGGGGCACCCGTCCCAGTCCGGACACCCGTGCTAGGGTCTGGAAGGAAGCATCGGAGTGCCCGTCGCCGGGCGCCCGTCGAAAGGTCCGAGCTCGTGGTCGCAGCCCGCCGTCCTCCTCGTCGATGGACGCTGGCCGTCCTGCTGCTGGCGTTCCTCGCCCTGGCCGCGGTCGGCAGCGTCTCGCGCTTCTACACCGACCTCCTGTGGTTCCGGGAGATCGACAAGGCCGGGTTGTTCTGGGGCATGCTGCGGACCAAGGCCTTCATCGGCCTGCTGGCCGGGCTGGGGACCGCGGCCATCGTCGGCGTGAACCTGTGGATGGTGGAGCGGCTGGCCCCGCGCTACGGCCTCACCGTGGTCGCCCGCCCCCAGGTCGAGCGGGCCCGGACCGTCCTCTCCCCGTACCTGCGGCCGCTGCGCCTCGGCATCGCCGCCTTCCTCGGGCTGGTCGTCGGCCTGCAGGCGTCCGGCCTGTGGCAGACCTTCCTGCTGTGGAGCAACCGGGTCGCCTTCGGCCAGCGCGACGCCCTGTTCGGCCGCGACGTCGGCTTCTACATGTTCGAGCTGCCGTTCCTGCGGTCCGTCTTCGGCTGGCTGTTCACCACCCTGGTGCTCACCACCCTGCTGGTGGCGGCCGGGCACTACATCCTGGGCGGGATCCGCCCCCAGGCCGAGACCAACCGCATCGCCGCCCAGGCCCAGTCGCACCTGTGCGTGCTCCTCGGCCTGATCGTCGCCCTCAAGGCCTGGGGCTACTGGCTCGACAAGTACCAGCTGCTGTTCTCCACCCGCGGAGTGGTCGCCGGCGCCTCCTACACCGACGTCAAGGCCCAGCTGCCGGCCCTCGAGGTGCTGTTCTGGGTCGCTCTGATCTGCGCGGCGATGTTCTTCTGGGGGGCGCGGCGAGGCGGCCTGCTCATCCCCACGATCAGCATCGTCCTGCTCGCCGGGGTGTCCCTGATCATGGGCGGCATCATCCCGGCCATCTTCCAGCGCTTCCGGGTCGAGCCCCAGGAGCTGGCCCGCGAGCGGCCCTACATCGAGCGCAACATCGGCGCCACCCGCCAGTCGTTCGGTCTCAGCGACGTCGACACCGATTCGTTCCCGGCCGCCGGCACCCTCACCGCCAAGGTCGTCGACGAGAACCGGCAGACGGTCGAGAACATCCGCCTGTGGGACCCGCAGGTCCTCCGGCCGGCGGTGCGGAACCTCCAGGCGATCACCCAGTACTACACCTTCAGCGACGTCGACGTGGACCGTTACGAGGTCGAGGACGAGCTGCGCCAGGTGATGATCTCGGTCCGCGAGGTCGACCCCAACCTGCTCGCTCCGTCGGCCAGGACCTGGCAGAACCTGCACCTGGCCTACACCCACGGCTACGGTATGGTCGCGGTCCAGGTCAACACCTCAGTGAGCGGTGGCCAGCCGGACTTCATCGTCTCCGAGTTCGCCACCGAGAACGCCAGGATCTCGCTCGAGGAGCCGCGCGTCTACTTCGGGGAGCCACCGCCCAACGCCCCCGAGTTCGTCGTCGTCAACTCCGCCCAGCCGGAGTTCGACGCCCCCGCGGCGAGCGGCGAGGGAGCCGCCTTGTCGAAATACCAGGGCACGGGCGGCGTGCAGCTCTCCGACATCGGCCGCCGGCTCGCCTTCGCCACGCGTTTCCGCGACATCAACCTGCTGATCTCCGGCAACATCAAGAGCGACTCCCGCCTGATGTTCAACCGCGACATCCGCGACCGGGTCGAGAAGGCCGCTCCGTTCCTCCAATGGGACGGCGACCCGTACGCCGCGGTGGTGGACGGAAGGCTCAAGTTCATCCGGGACGGCTACACCACCTCCGCCCACTACCCGTATGCGCAGCGGGTCGACCTGGCCGACGCTTCCCGCCGCGGAGAGATCGGCAGCCGAGGCGTCCAGGGCATCGGCAACTACATCCGCAACTCCGTCAAGGCCGTGGTCGACGCCTACAGCGGCGAGGTCACCCTCTACGCCTACGACGAGAGCGACCCCATCCTGCGCGCCTGGCGCAAGGCCTTCCCCGACCTGTTCGTCCCCAAGTCGGAAATCCCCCCGAGCCTGGCGGAACACATCCGGTATCCGGAGGACCTGTTCTCCATCCAGACCTGGATCTACGCCAGCTACCACATCAGCAACCCGGACGTCTTCTACTCGAGGGAGGACTTCTGGGCGCTGCCCGACGACCGCTCCGGCGAGCTCCAGCGCCAGGAGGACACCGGCGGGCTGACCGCCGGCGCCGGCACCAAGGCCCGCCCCTACTACCTGCTGACCAACCTACCGGGGAGCCGGAAGCTTCAGTTCTTGCTGGTGATGCCGTTCACGCCCAACAACAAGGAGAACATGGTCTCCTACCTGGCCGCCAACTCCGGTCCGGACAACTACGGGGAGCTGACCCTGGTCAACCTGGACCGGTCTCGCATCATCTTCGGCCCGACCCAGGTGAACGCCCGGATTCTGGCCAACCCGACGATCGCCTCACAGCTGAACCTCCTTGCCCAGCGTGGCTCGCGGGTGCTGCTCGGCAACCTGCTGATCGTGCCGGTGGAGGAGTCGCTGCTGTACGTGCAGCCGATCTTCGTGCAGGGGTCGGCGGCCAACTCGATCCCGCTGCTGCAACGGGTGGCGGTCTACTACAACAACCAGGTCGGCTACGCCTCGACCCTATCGGAGGCTGTCGGCCAGGTGATCAGCGGCCAGGCGCCGACAGAGCCCGACGGCGGGGGGGAACAGCCGCCACCCCCGCCGACCGGGGGCGGGACCGCCGATGTCCAGGAGCTCCTGCGTCAGGCCAACGAGGCCTACCAGGCCGCGCAACAGGAGCTGGCCGACGGCAACCTGGGCGGCTACCAGTCGCAGATCGCGCGCATGGCTGACCTCGTAGAACGGGCCCTCGCCCAGACCCGCGGCACCGGCAACGCCAACGATGCCACCCCCCCGACGACCACCGCCCCACCCGGCTGATGCGGCGTTGCGACCCCGTTCCCGCTGTGCTACCTTCGCCGCCGCACCGCGGGGTGGAGCAGTCTGGTAGCTCGCTGGGCTCATAACCCAGAGGTCGAGGGTTCAAATCCCTCCCCCGCCACCACTACTGAGCAGGGCGTTCGTCCTTCACCTCCTTGATGGGTGCGTCGCTCTGCGGGCCGCTGTTAGCGGTTTTGTTAGCGGAGGGGTTCGGGACCACGGTTCCGGACCCCTTCTGCCTACTCCTGAGGATGAGGTCGGCGACGGTTGCCGCCGCGTCCTTATCCATGCCAGGGATGACGTGGCCGTAGGTCTGGAGCGTGAAGGCCACACTGGCATGGCCGAGGCGCTCGCTGATCACCTTGGCCGAGATCCCGGCCTTGAGCGCCGCCGTGGCGTAGCTGTGGCGCACGTCATGCAGGCGGATCCGCGGCAGGCCGGCGGCCCTGGTGTGCTGCTCGAACCAGTTGGCGATGTTTTCCGGGTGCAGCGGCCGGCCGTCCGGCCAGGTGAACACATAACCGTGGTCGCGATAGCGGTGACCAACCGCCTGGCGGTCCTCGGCCTGGAGCTGGCGCTGGGCTTGCAGCGCCGCAAGCGTGACGGGATCAAGGGCGAGACGGCGGCGGGCCCGCTCGGTCTTGGGTGCCGAGTCATGCACCTGGTGATCGACGACCACGCGGGGAATGGTGGGGGAAACGGTGGCGTGGTCGAAGTCGATATCGACCCAGCGCAGCCCGGCCAGTTCGCCGCGGCGCATGCCGGTGGTGGCGACCAGCAGCCACAGGGCGTACAGGCGGTCGTCACGGACATGGTCGAGGAACGCGCCCAGCTCCTGGGGCGACCAGACCTTCTGCTCGGGGGTGCGGGCCGCCGGTGGGTCGGCGGCCTCGGCGACGTTGCGGACCAGATACCCCCAACGCA
>DASUPQ010000600.1 GCA_036280995.1 Actinomycetota bacterium
GTCTGGTCAGCGGCACGACCGTGCGCCCATGGACCCGGCGAGGCTTGAGCCGGATGCGGGGGTCGCCGACCTCGGGCGCACCGACCAGGTCGTCCAGCGGCACTCGGTAGGTCTGCGCGAGGGGCAGGAGCAGCTCGAGGCTCGGTCGGCGCTGGCCGTTCTCCAGCCTGGACAGGGTGCTCTTCGAGATCCCGGTCCGCTCGGACACCTCGGTCAGCGTCAGCCCCCGTTGCTCCCGCACCCGCCGCAGCCGAGACCCCACCAGGTCCAGGGCCGCCGCGATGCGTCCGTCCCCACCAGCCGCTGGGTCCACCGGCCTCTGGGCGGCGACGTTGTCCGCGCGTGTACTCATGAACGGATTGAACGCTGTGTTCCCAGAAACAGCAACAACCGTTGTCGCCAGCCCTGAGGGCGGGTCACTCTCGGTGCATGAGCACGAACGAGACCCAGAACCACACCACCGGCGCCCCGGCCCCCCGCCCGACAGTCGGCTCGGCCGACGCGGCTGTCAGCTGCCAGAGCCGGTACGACGTCGTCATCGTCGGCGGCGGTGCCGCCGGACTCTCCGCTGCTCTGGTGCTCGGTCGTGCGCGCCGCCGCGTCGCCGTCGTCGACGCCGGCCAGCCTCGTAACGCGCCCGCTGCGCACATGCAGGGGTTCCTTGGTTCCGACGGCCTCCCGCCCGCTGAGCTCGTCGCGCGCGGTCGCGCGGAAGTGGCCAGCTACGGCGTCGAGCTCGTCGCCGGCACCGTCACCGCCGTCGCGGCCTGCGAGAGCGCAGCGAAGTCGGCGTCAGCGCAGCGCAGGTTCCAGGTCACCCTCAGCGACGGGGCCGTTCTCGAGACGCGTGCCGTCCTGGTCACCACCGGTCTGCGGGACGAGGTCCCCGATGTGCCCGGCGTTCGGGAACGGTGGGGCCGCGACCTCCTCCACTGCCCCTACTGCCATGGGTACGAGGTCGCCGACCAGCCCATCGGCATCCTCGCCGGCGACCCTGCCACGACCGCCGAGTCACTGGCCCACACCCACATCATCCGGCAGTGGTCCGACGACGTCGTCCTCTTCGCCAACGGAGCCACCCTCACCGCAGCCCAGCGCGAACAGCTCGTCGCCCGCGCAATCGGCATCGTCGACGAACCCGTGGTCAGCCTGGCCGTCGAGGACGACCACCTCACCGGCGTCGTCATCGACGGCGGCCGCATCGTGCCCCGCACCGCCGTGTTCGTCCGACCCCAGTTCGTCCCCAACGACACCCTCCTCGTCGACCTCGGATGCACCGTCCGAGACATCGGCTGGGTCCAGGTAGACGGCACCGGCGCCACCAGCGTCCCCGGCGTCTGGGCCGCAGGGAACGCCACCAACCCCCGCGCCCAGGTCATCACCGCCGCCGGCGAGGGGTCCGCTGCCGCCATCGCCATCAACAACAGCCTCGTCGACGAGGACATCCCCATCGCCGTCACCGACTACCGGCTCGGCCTCCCCGCCTAACCCGGACCCAGCCCTCCCGGACCCACGCCCGAGGCCGGCCCCACAACCACCCGCCCACCGACCCGCCGCACAAGCGGCCGTCGGCTCTACCAAGCACGCCACCACAGGCACCAGACCACACCGAAGGAGCACCACCGTGTCCACCAACGCCAACCCCCAGCCCACCGCCGCCACCGCGAAGCCGCCCGTCGGGCCACCCAGCAAGCACGCGCTCGCCGTCATGATCTGGGTCGCGGTCTTCCCGACCCTGACCGTCCTCAACCTGACCATCGGCCCGTGGCTCGCCGACCTCAACCCGGCCCTGCGCACCTTCGTTCTCGCCACCGTCGCGGTCCCGATCGTCATCTATGGCCTGATGCCGCGCCTGCACCGCATCCGCGTCCAGCTCCTCACCCGCCGAGCTGTCTGAGCTCCGCCGCAGCGTGAATCTGGACCCGTCGGACGCGCCAACCCATCCCCTCGGCGCGCCGACGATGCCGCGGAGTCCCCCATCCGCGGCGCCGAATCCACAGCCGCAGCACTTCCCGCTCCCGCTCGCTCAACAGACGTGTGGTCTCAACTCGCCCAGGCCGCAGGACGGGGGCCGTCGCGTGGCGCCCTCGTCACTCGACCGTGATGACGACCTTGCCGCGGGTGTGTTCGGCCTCCACGTGACGGACCGCAGCCGCGGTGTCAACCAACGAGAAGGTCCGGTCCGTCACCGGCCGGAGTTGACCCTCGGCCACCATGCCCGCGACCCGCTCCAACACCACTGTGGTTGGGACGGACTGGGGTGCACGGACCTCGAACGGCTGGAACCGGGCCAGCGCCATCGCACCGACCAGCAGTTTCATCGGCCCCAGGATGCGTCCGTCGCCGGAGTTCCCACCGCCCGACAGCACCAGTCGGCCACCTGCCCGGACCGCCGGGCGAAGGTCCCGCAGTCGGTGGTTGCCGACCAGGTCCACCACGGCATCCCAGGTGCGGCTGTCGCTGGTGAAGTTCGTGGTCGTGTAGTCGATGACCTCGTCGGCACCCAGCGACTGGACCAGTTCGACGTTGCGGTTGCTGACCACTGCTGTGACGTGGAGCCCCTTCGCCTTCGCGGCCTGGACGGCGAACGTGCCGACACCACCTGACGCACCGTTGATGAGCACGCGGCCACCAGCCCCGAGGCCCGTCTCGTCCAGACACAGAAGTGCTGTGGCAGCGGCCAGCGGCAGCGCAGCTGCCTGCTCGAACGTGGTACCCGCAGGTACCGGTGCCACCTGGTCGACCGACGCGATGGCGTAGTCGGCGAACGTGCCGACCCCTTCGCCGAACACAGCGTCCCCACGCCGCCACCTGGTGACTCCGGGGCCAATGGCTTCGACGACGCCGGCGAAGTCGGTGCCGCGTACCGGGACGCGAGGCCCGCGTCGGCCGAACAGGGTGCGGTCCATCAGACGTGCGACACGCGGCTCACCGCGCATCACGTGCCAGTCGCGGGCGTTCACCGATGCTGCGTGCACGCGGACCAGGACTTCACCAGCGGCAGGTGTTGGCCGGGGCTGCACGGTCACCTGCAGCACGTCTGGTCCGCCGTACTTGGACTGGACGACCACGCGACCAACCCGCCGGTGCGGTTCGACCGACCCGGTGGCGTCCTGGTCCGCGCCAGGTCTCCCACGAGCGGGCATCACTTCAACTCCGAGCGGAGCACGTTCACGACCGCGACCACCATCGGGACGACCAGCCACACCAGACTCGTCACCGCCAGGTGCGACCACCCGTCGCCGGTCAGCTGTCCCCGCAGCAGCGCGTCCTGGCTGTACTTCGCATCCAGCCACGGCCGGGCGTCGGCGAACCAGTCCTGGCTGAACGCCAGAAACGCCAGCAGGCCCGGCGCGACGAACCCGTACAGCATGTAGGCGACGATGGCGCCCGAGCTGCTCCGGATGAGCGCCCCGAGGACGAACCCGACCAGCAGCAGCAGCGTCTGGCCGGCAGCGAAGTAGCCGACGTCGACCAGCGACTGGTCCCAGACGGTCGGGACGTCGGCCAACGCCGCCCCGATGAGGTTGCCTACCGCGCCGACGGCGAACGCGACCGCAGTTGCCGGGACCGTGACGAGGACGACCGCGATGGCCTTGGCCAGCACCACGCGCCCCCGGTGCGGAACGAGGGTGAACGTCGCCAACCCGGAACGCTGGCTCCACTCCGAGGTCACCGACAGCACCGCGATGATGGGCAGGATGATCGTCATCGGAACCCCGATGGCCAGGGTGAACTCGCTGTAGGCGAGCTCCGCGGTGGGCGCCCAGGCGATGATGGCCCCGGTGGTGAGGAGTGCGGCGAGGCCGAGGCTAGCCAGCAGCCAACGACCGGAGCGGGTGTCAAAGCTCTTGCGGAGCTCCACCCGCACCAGGCGGGTCAACGGGACCCGTGCTGGCGTCTTCCGGGGAGTGGTCCGGCGGTCGACCTGGGTGGCTGCGCCGGGGGCGGCGACCGCCGAGGTAGTGGCGGTTTGGGTGGTCATGCGACTGCTCCTTGCGGGCTTGCGGCCGGGTGGCGGTCGCGTTGGGTGTCGGCGGTCAGGCTCAGGAACATCTCCTCGAGACCGGCGCCGTCGGCCGGCCGGAGTTCAGTGAGGGCGATCCCGGCGGTCCACGCGACGTGGCCGACGAGTTCGGCGTCTGCGTCCACGCGGAACACCGCCGGGCTCGACGTACCGGCGCCGGCGCCGCTGATGTCGTCGGCGTGGTGGCTGAGCCCAGCGCTGGTCAGAGCCTGGGCGAGCGGCGCCGGGTCGCGGGTGGCGACGTAGGTGCCGGCGCCGGCCAGCAGGTCGTCCTTCGTGCCTGCCGCGACCACGTGCCCGTGCCCGATGACGACCAGGTCGTCGGCAACGACCTCGATCTCATGCAGCAGGTGGGACGACAGCAGGACGGTGGCTCCACGATCGGCGTAGCCGCGCAGCAGGTCTCGCATCCAGCGGATGCCGGCCGGGTCGAGGCCATTGGCCGGCTCGTCGAGGATGAGGACCTCCGGGTCACCGAGGAGCGCGTGTGCGAGCCCGAGGCGTTGCCGCATGCCCAGCGAGTAGTCCCGCAGCCGCCGATTGGCCTCGGCTTCGCTGAGCCCGACCACGTCGAGGACCTCGGCCACCCTGCGGCGGGGCAGTCCCATGGTGGTCTGCGCGATGCCCAGCACCTCCCGACCGGTCCGGCCGGCATGCTGGGCGGACGCGTCGAGGAGGACGCCCACCTCCCTGCCCGGGTTGGGCATGTCTCGGAACCGCCGTCCAAGCACCTGCGCGGTGCCGTGGTCGGGTGGGGTGAGGCCGACGACGACCCGCAGGGTGGTCGACTTTCCGGCGCCGTTGGGTCCCAGGAAGCCGGTGACCCGGCCGGGACGGGCGCTGAAGGAGACGTCGTCGACGGCGGTGAAGCCTCCGTAGGTCTTGGTGACGTGCTCCACGCAGATCATCGGGTCACCGCCGGCTCGCCCATGGCGCCGTGGGCGTCCGTGCCTGGAGTCTTGAAGCCCTTCACGATGAGGTAGATGCCCAAACCGAGCTCCCAGAAGAATTCGGGTGCGGCGGAGAGTAGCTGGATGGCGCCGCCGGGCTCAATGAGGCCGAGGACGGCGGCTGAGCCGGTGGCGACGATGCACGTGCCGCCGATGAGGCCGAGCACGGCGAGCCGGCGGGGCACCAGGCCGGATCGGAACATCATCCAGCCGAGAATGAGCCCGTTGCCGACGCCGACGACAAACTGCGGGCCCAGGTTGAAGGTCCACTCCTGCATGACGAGGAACGCGTCGCCGACGGCGGCCAGGCCGGCGGCGGACTGCTCGTCGGCGGCCGCGTAGTCCTGACGCAGCGTGACGACGGTGAGGACGGCGAGGATGCCGACACCGATGAAGACGCTCTCCATGATCCGGGCAGCGATGAAGCTGAGGCCGAGGTTGGGATACCGGTGCTTGACGACCGTGTACAGCGCGGTGGCGGTACCGATGTTGGCGATGATGAGGATGCACTCCGCGAACGCGCCCCACAGGACGCGGGAGTCCTCTCCGGGGCCGGTGACGTAGTTGCCGTCGAACAGCGGCGGGTAGAACCCGATTTTGGCGGAGATCGAGGTGACGTAGGTGAGGATGAAGAGCCAGCCGACGATGGTGGCTGCGCGTCGCGTCGGGTCCGTGGCCGGCTGACGGTCGACGGTGCGAGTGTGCTGGGTGGTGCTCATGCGTGCCTCCTGGCGAATGGCCCGGGGTGAGCCGGGGTTGGATGTGGGTCGATTCAGGTCGATGGGTTGGTGTTGCTGGGGTTGTCGGGGTCGGTCTGGGTGACGGACAGCAGCGAGACCCCGAGGTCGCGGAGCTTGTGCAGCAGCCCATGCAGCGCGGCCTGGTCGGCGACGGGGCCGCGGAGGACGGTTATGCCGGCGTCGGTGTGGGAGAGGTCGAGATCGTCGAACCAGGAAGACCAGCGGTCATCGAGCCGGCCCTGGATTCGGATCTCGTACCAGTCGCCGTGGTGCCCGTTCGGTGTGCTGCTCATGGCCCGCAAGGTAGGAACGGGGGTGATGAGCGCGCGTCATCACAGGTGATGAGTGCGGTGATGAACTTCCTTGCCGGGACGTCCCGGAGGGCGCCAGGACTGTCGGGTCGTTGGGTCAGAGGTGTAGCTGATGGGCGCGTCGCACCGCGGCCCGACGATTGTTCACGCCGAGCTTGGCGTAGATGTGTTGGGTGTGGGTCCGCACGGTCGGCAACGACACGTTGAGGTGGCGGGCGATGGCGGGTCCGTCGAGGTCCGAGCCGAGGAGTCGTAGGACATCTAGTTCGCGGCTGCTCAGCGGCTCTACCAGCGGAAGTTCCGCTCCAGTCGAGAGCAGCGGCTCGCCCGACGCTCTGGCCGGGTGCGGCGGGTTGCCCGCCGCCGCGGCAACCGCGGCCGCGAACCGGGTCTCATCGGGAAGCAGCCCGAGCAACTCCACCGCTCGTGGTCCCGCGTCCAGGAAGGGGCGTACCCAGCCGCCCGGGCGCGTCAGCTCCGCGGCTGCCTGCACCCGGAACAGGGCTTCCCTGGCTCTGCCGGTGGCATCCGCAACGACGGCGAGGAGGAGCAGCGCTTCCACCTGTGCGGCGGTCCGTTCTGACTCAGTAGCGGCCACGAGAAGGCGTTCCAATAACTCGGCCGCCTGGTCGAGGTAATCCGGATCGCCGGTGGCCTGGTGCTCGGCCACCAGCAGTCGAGCCAGGGTCAGGTGCTCGTACTCGCGCAGGTAGTCCAGCTCGTCATCGGCACTGACGCCTGCGGCGACCGCCCAGGTGCGGGCTGCTGCGAGGTCGCCGCCGCGGATGTGCAGTCGTGCCCTGTCGGCCGAGACCGGTCGGATGTTGGGTGAGTAGTCGCTGTTGAAGAGGCGTTCGGCCTCCGAGAGCAGGGCGGCCGCGGCGGTGGTGTCGCCCTCGCTCTCCCGCAGGTGCGCCATGGCGACCCGCCACCGGTACGGCTGCCGCGGCAGCCCGGCACCATCGCCCAGGTCACTTGCCCGGCCCAGGTGCTGGACCACCTCTCGGTTGTCGCCCCTCTCCCAGGCGATCCGAGCCAGCGCCGTCCACAGATCGGCCGTCCCTCTCACCACGGCGGAACCTCGACTCGCCAGGTCTCCGGAGGCGGCCCCAGCCCGTTCGAGAGCACGCTCGGCTGCGTCCCGGGCCTCGTCGAGGTGGCCGCGTTGCAGCTCGAGGTCGACCACGATCTCGGTGCAAGCCAGGACGTCCGACACGTGCCCCATCGCGGCAAGGCCCTGGATGGCTGCCCGGTATCCGCGCAGGGCGGCGAGCAGGTCCCCGTTTGCCCAAGACGCCAGACCCTTCAGTGCGGACGCAGAGGCGACCGTGAGCTGGTCGTTGGCCGCGGCTCGTGCCAAGGCATCGTCGGCGTGGGCGATGGTGGTGGGCACGTCCCCGGCGACCAGCGCCAACCCTGCCCGGTGCGTGGCTATCTGTGCCGGCAGCCGTGCCCACTCGGCCTCGTTGCGGATCGTCAGCGACTCGGGTGGGGACGACAGGCTGCGCTCGAGTGCGTCCAGCCTCTCGCTGACGCCGTCGAAGGCGTTGCTGGCCATCAGAGCGCCGACGAGGTTGCTGGCCAGTACCGGGCGTTGCG
>DASUPQ010000601.1 GCA_036280995.1 Actinomycetota bacterium
TTGGCGCTGAATTCCCGAGCGCCGCGCAGGACCCGATCTCGCAGAATTCTCTCCGCAATGTTCAATTGACAATTTCTCGTACAGATACCTCCAGATTCGCTAGTGTCCCGAGCCGAACCGCCTGCTCCGGGCGGCCGTTCGGGGCACGGCCGACCGGCCCCCAGGGCAGGTGCCCGGCCAGCCGGGCCATCTCTCGAGCCGGCACCTCTCGACCGTCCTCGCCGAACGGTCAGGGGCGGCCGAAGCTGGCGGCGATGCCGTGCTCGGCCGACTCGTAGCTGGCGCCGGCGCGGGCGGTGAGGCGGGCGATGCCGGTCAGGGCCTGCTGCAGGGAGGTGCCGCTGCGCTGCCATTCGGCCCAGAGCTCGAGGAACCGGGCCTGGGCGACGCCGGCCCAGTCGGACCCGAGCGGGGCCACGTTGGCGGCGAGCTGCCGCAGGGTGCCCTCGATGCTGGACGCGCCGGCGTCGAGCTGGGCCGAGATCTGCTGGAGTTGTTCGGGGGTCACCCGGATGCCGGTGGTGGCCATGTCGCTCCTTCCGTGCGGTGCCTGCTGGATCGGAGCAGTTCTACGTTCGGGGGGAAACGGGCGCAAACGGATGTCCACAGCCCCTCTGGGGGTTACTCAGTCGTAGATGGCCTCGACCCACCAGCGGCCGCCGGCCAGCCGGAGCAGGTAGGCGGCGCCCTGGTCGGTGGTGGCCTGGAGGCGGACCAGGCGGCGGTGGGCGGCCGGGTCCCACCAGCGCTCGTCGACCAGCCAGGGGCCGGCCCAGGCGGTGATGGCCGCCCAGGGCCGTCCCTGGACCCGGACCCGGCTCGGCGGGGAGCCGAGCAGGCCGCGGCCGTCGACCGAGACGACCCCGCCCGCCTCGTCGACGACCTCCGCCGGGAGCGGCTCGGCGTAGACGACCGCCGGGGCCGGGGCGGGGACCTGCCCCGGCCAGGGCACGGAGGAGGCCCCGCGGTCAGAGGACGAAGGGTCCGAGACCGGCAAGCCCAGGGCCGGAGGGACCGAGGCCAGAGAGGCCCAGGCTGAAGGAGTCAAGGTCGGGGAACCCGGGGTCGCGGGATCTGCGTGGGTGAGGGCGACCCGGTCGGCCGGGTCGCGGCCGCCGCGGAGGTGGGGGGTGTGGACGGCTTCCGGGCCGAGCAGGCCCTGGATGCGGGCCAGGGCCCGGGCCGCCCGCTGGCCGGCCTCGGTCTCCCCGCCCCAGAACCCGAGCTGGCGCCCCCGGTCGGGGACGACCTCGTCGGGCACCAGCACCAGGCGGGTGAGCGCCCCTGGGAGCTGGCCGGTCCGGCCGGTGAGCCAGCCGTCGAGCTGCCAGCGGACCCGCTCGGCCATGATGGCCGCCATCCGTCCGGGACCCTGGGCCGGGGCCGGGCCGGTGGGGGCCGGGGAGTGGGAGACCGGGTCGGGGGTGGAAGGGGGGTGGCGGGCCGGGGGGGTGGCCGGGTCGTAGCGCCAGACCCGGGAGAGGGTCTCGCCCTGGTCGGTCTCGGCTTCGATGCGGAGGCGGGTGCAGGCCAGGCCGAACCGGTCGAGGCGGGCCACCAGCTCGTCGGCCAGGGTCTTGGCGGTGAAGGCGGCGACGTCGACCCGGTCCGCGGGCGGGTCGAGCTCGGCCGCCACCCGGAGGTCGGGTGGGGGGCGGCGGGCCTCCCGTGGGTGCTCGTCCAGGCCGTTGGCCAGGCGGGAGGCGCGGGCGCCCTCGGGACCGAAGCGGGTCGCCAGGTCGGCCCTTGGCAGGCCGGCCAGATCGCCGAGGGTGCGCAGGCCGAGGCGGACCAGCAGGTCGGCGAGGTCGGGGCGGTCCAGGGTGGTCACCGGGAGGGGCGCGAGGAAGGCGCGGCTGCCGCCCGGCGGGACGATGACCTGGTGGCGGGCGGCCAGGCCGGCGGCGAAGGTCCCGTCGGCGATCCCGACCTGGCAGCCGCCCCGACCGAGACCCCTATGGTCGAGGTCGAGGCCGCCCTCCGGGCGCCGGTGACCCTCCGGTGGCCATTGGCCCCGGCCGGCGAGGGCGGCGTGGACGGCGGCCGTCACCGCGACGGCCAGGGCCGGCTCGCCGCCGTGGTAGCGGGCGGCGCCGCGGGCCGGGAAGGCGCACTCGCCCGGCCGGAGGACCTCGACCCAGGGGGTGAGCCGCTCGACCGCCACCAGCACCGGCTCGAAGGCGCGGGCGTCGCGGGCCGGGTCGTGGGCGAGCAGCTCCAGCTCCGGGCAGCGGCCCTGAGCCTCGCGGCGGCGCAGGCCGGGCCGGACGCCCTCGGCCCGGGCGGCCGCCGAGCAGGCGACGACGCGGTTGGCGTGGACGACGGCCGTCAGGCTGTCCGGCGGCGCCCCGGCGGCCACCACCGGCCAGTCCGGGCACCAGACCACCACCATGCGGGACACCGCGGGTCACCCGGCATCGGCGAGGGGCACCCCGGACGACCCACCCGCTTCCGCCGCGGCAACCCCTTCCCCGGGGAGGGGGAGCTCGGGGAGCCGGCCCTCCCCCGCCGGGGCATCCCCTTCCCCGGCGAGGGTGAGGCCGGTCGGGCCTCCCGACCCGACCCGGGTGGCGGCCGCGATGGTGCCGTCGGGGGCCGGCAGCCAGAGGAGAGCCCGGCGTTCGCGGGCGGCGGCGCCGCGGCCGGCGACCAGGACCTCGACCCGGCGGGACTGGAGATGGCCGTGCCCCTGGCCGAGGCCGTGCCAGTCGCTGGCGGTGAGGGCCAGGCGCAGGTCGGCCGGCTCGGACCAGGGCCCGAGGGGGACGAGGACGGCGCCGCGCTCCCGGGCCCTGGCCGCGAGGCGGCGGGCCTGGGCGGTCGGGAGCCGGGCCGGGGGACGCACCAGCACGACGTCGACCGCGTCCAGGAGGGCGGCGACCACCGCCGGCCAGGCCCGGGCGCCGGGGGCCGGGACCAGGGCCAGGCGCTCCAGGGCGAGGCCCGTCTCGGCGGCGGCCACGATCCCCAGGTCGGGCAGGCCGACCGCGGCCACCCAGGAGCCGGCCGCCGAGGCCCCGGCGACCAGGGCGAGGGCCAGGGCAGCGGAGTGGCTGACGGCCACCGTCGTCCCCCGGCGCAGCCCCTGGCCGACGAGCAGCGGCCGGAGGGCGGGAACCACCGGCAGCAGCCGTTCGTCGGCCAGGGCGACCCCGGGCCCCACCAGCTCCGCCCGGTCCAGGGCGCCGGAACTCCGCAGAGTGGTTCTCAGACCACTTTCAGTGGCCGCCATGCCTAATGTTCGAACATATGTTCGAGAGTGTCAAGCACCTCCGGCCAACCGGAGGGTCACCGGAGCGACAACGCCACCAGCGCGATGCCGTGGTCGCGGTCCGATCCCACGCGCCGGTAGGCCGCCTCGGACCCGTCGACCTCCTGACCGAGGGGACGGGCCAGGTCGCGCTGCAGCCTCGTCCGCGGCGGCCGGGTCAGCTTCACCGCGCCGCCGCCTCGGCAGGGCGGACAGGCCGAGGAACTACCATGGTCGGACCACCCAAGCGCGGACCCCGGAGTGCCCATGGCCGAAGACCCCGCCGTCGCCCGGCCCGGATCCCCGCTCGGCCAGCCCAGGAGCATGCGGCTGCGGCTGGTCCGGGCGGCCAACGTCACCCTCGGGACCGACCCGTCGCTGACCGACCTGTACCG
>DASUPQ010000602.1 GCA_036280995.1 Actinomycetota bacterium
GGGCTGGTCCTGCCGGCCATGGGCTACGGGGGGCGCCAGATCGAGGAGCTGGCGGCCACCATCGACGCCGCCGACTGCGACGTGGTCGTGGCCGGTACCCCGATCGGCCTGCGCCGGGTCGTCGGCACCGCCCGCCCGGTCCGCCAGGCCGGCTATGAGCTGCGCGAGCTGGGCCACCCCGACCTGACCGATGTGCTCGCGCCCATCCTGGCCGCGGCCAGGCCCGCCCGGCCGGTCGCCCCGGCCCGCTGACAAGGAGGACGCCATGCGGACAGTGCACCCACAGACCCGGGAGAACCTGCTCCGGGCGATGCGGCGGGAGGCGTACGCCTTCGCCATGTACCTGCTGTACGCCACCCAGGCCCGCAAGCACGGCCGGCCACAGGTGGCCGAGCTGTTCGAGCAGGTGGCCAAGGAGGAGTACTTCGGCCACTTCGTCGAGCAGGCCCTGGAAGTGGGGGTCATCGGCATGGAGGCCGAGAACCTGCACCTGGCCATCGAGGAGGAGGCCTTCGAGGCCGAGGTGATGTACCGCGACTTCCAGGGCCAGGCACAGGCGGTCGGCGACCACGCCGCCGCCGAGCGGTTCCGCCGCCTGCGCGAGGACGAACGGCGCAACCGTGACCAGTTCCTGGCCGTCCTGCGGGACCTGGACCCGGCCGACCCGGCCGAGTAGCGAACGGCCCCCCAGAATCGGGACCAGGGGCCCTAGGGACGGACCGAGCGCTCGGCTACGGTGCCAGGGCAACGACAAAGGAGGCACCGATGAAGGTCTCCGACCTGCAGCCCCACGAGCTGTTCACCGCCCAGGCGGACGAGAGCCTGGACGTCGCGGCCGACCGCATGAACTGGCATCAGGTCGGCGCCCTTCCGGTCCTGGAGGGCCAGCACCTGGCCGGCATCATCACCGAACGGGACGTCACGGCCGCGATGGCCGAGGGCGCGGACCCGGTCATCACGCCGGTGTCGGACTACATGACCCCGGCCCCGGAGGTCCTGCGGCCCGACAGCGAACTCGCCGACGCCGCCCATCTGATGCTGGAGCTGGGCATCCGGCACCTGCCCATCGTGCGCGGCGGCCACCTGGTCGGTGTCCTGTCCATCCGCGACGTCCTGGACGCCGAGGTCCACCAGGCCGACGGGAGCCGAGCCGGATAGGTCCCGTTCCCGGCAGGCCATTGGACCCTGCCGCCGCAGGCGCGACACTTGGTCGGATGGCACCGACAAGCACGAACTCGGAGGCTGCGATGACGACCGCGGACGGTTGGGTGTGTGTCGACGGCAACGAGGCGGCGGCGCGGGTCGCCCACCGGCTGAGCGAGGTCATCGCCATCTACCCGATCACGCCGGCGTCGACGATGGGGGAGCTGGCCGACACCTGGAGCGCGGCCGGGAGGCCCAACCTGTGGGGGCAGGTGCCCGAGGTGGTCGAGCTCCAGAGCGAGGCCGGGGCGGCCGGGGTGCTGCACGGGGCGGTGCTCAAGGGGGCGCTGGCCACCACGTTCACCGCCTCCCAGGGCCTGCTGCTGATGCTGCCCAACATGTTCAAGATCGCCGGGGAGCTGACCCCGACGGTGATCCACGTGGCCGCCCGCACGGTGGCCACCCACGCCCTGTCGATCTTCGGCGACCACTCCGACGTGATGGCCGCCCGCCCCACCGGCTGGGCGATGCTGGCCGCCGGCTCGGTGCAGGAGGCCCACGACCTGGCCCTGGTCGCCCACGCCTCGGCGCTGGCCTCGCGGGTGCCGTTCCTGCACTTCTTCGACGGCTTCCGCACCTCCCACGAGGTGGCCAAGATCCGGGTGCTGGACGACGACGACCTCCGTTCCCTGGTCGACGAGGCCGATGTGGCCGCTCACCGTGAGCGGGGCCTGTCCCCGGACCGGCCCCAGCTGCGCGGCTCGGCCCAGAACCCGGACGTCTTCTTCCAGGCCCGGGAGGCCAGCAACCCCTTCTACGCCGCCGTGCCCGGGATCGTGCAGGCCAAGCTGGACGGGCTGGCCGCCCGCACCGGCCGCCGCTACGGGCTGGTCGACTACCTCGGCGCCCCCGACGCCGAGCGGGTGCTGGTGCTCATGGGGTCGGCCGCCGGTGCCGCCGGCGAGGCGGTCGAGGCGCTGACGGCGGCGGGGGAGCGGGTCGGCCTGGTCACGGTGCGGCTGTACCGGCCGTTCCCGGCCGAGGCCCTGGCCGCCGCCCTGCCCGCGACCGTGCGCCGGGTGGCGGTGCTGGACCGGACCAAGGAGCCGGGCGCGGCCGGCGAGCCCCTGTACCAGGACGTGGTGTGTGCCCTGGCCGAGCGGGCGGCGGGCGGCGGCCCGCCAATGCCGGCGGTGGTGGGGGGCCGCTACGGCCTGGCGTCCAAGGAGTTCACCCCGGCCATGGCCAGGGCGGTGCTGGACAACCTGGCCGCCGATGAGCCCCGCAACCACGTCACGGTCGGGATCGCCGACGACGTCTCCCACAGCAGCCTGCCAGTGGACGCTGGGTTCTCGACCGAGGACGCCGAGGGGCTGCGGGCGGTGTTCTTCGGCCTTGGCTCGGACGGCACCGTTGGGGCCAACAAGACGTCGGTGAAGATCATCGGCGAGGGCACCGACCTGTTCGCCCAGGGCTACTTCGTCCTGGACTCAAAGAAGTCCGGCTCGGTGACCGTTTCGCACCTGCGGGTCTCACCCCGGCCGATCCGCTCCACCTATCTCATCGGCCAGGGGCAGGCCAACTTCGTCGCCTGCCACCAGTTCCACTTCCTGGACCGCATGGATGTGCTCGGCCGGGCCGCCCCAGGGGCCAGGTTCCTGCTCAACAGCCCCTGGCCGGACGACCAGGTGTGGGACCACCTCCCCCGCGAGGTCCAGCAGGAGATCATCGACAAGCACCTGGACCTGTGGGTGGTCGACGCCGCCCGGGTGGCCCGCGAGGTCGGCATGGGCCACCGGATCAACACGGTCATGCAGCCCTGCTTCTTCGCCCTGTCCGGCGTCCTGCCCCGGGACGAGGCCATCGCGGCGATCAAGGCCTGGATCGAGAGGGCGTTCGGCCGCCGGGGGGAGGAGGTGGTGGCCCGCAACTTCGCCGCCGTGGACCGGGCCCTGGACGGGCTGCGTCAGGTCCAGGTGCCGGCGTCGGCAACCGCCACCCGCCACCGCCGGCCGACCGTCTCGGAGCAGGCCCCAGACTTCGTCAAGCGGGTCACGGCCCGGATGATGGAGGGCAACGGCGACCTCCTGCCGGTCAGCGCCCTGCCCGTCGACGGCGCCTTCCCGACCGGCACGGCCAGGTGGGAGAAGCGCTCCCTGGCCGCCGAGATCCCCATCTGGGACCCGTCGATCTGCATCGACTGCGGCAAGTGCGCCATCGTGTGCCCGCACTCGACCATCCGCATGAAGGTGTTCGCCCCCGAGGCTCTGGAGGGCGCCCCCGACGGGTTCGAGGCCAAGGACTTCCGCTCCCGGGACCTGCCCGGACACAAGCTCACCATCCAGGTCGCGCCCGAGGACTGCACCGGCTGCGGGGTCTGCGTCGAGGTCTGCCCGGCCCACTCCAAGGAGGAGGTCAAGCACAAGGCGATCAACATGACCCCGGTCGACGCGTTCCTGGAGCGCGAGCGGGAGCGCTGGGAGTTCTTCGAGGCGATCCCGGAGCTGGACCGCGAGCGGACGGCCCCGGACACGGTCAAGGGCTCCCAGGTCCGCCAGCCGCTGTTCGAGTTCTCCGGCGCCTGCGCCGGCTGCGGCGAGACCCAGTACCTGAAGCTGATCAGCCAGTTGTTCGGCGACCGGCTGCTGGTCGCCAACGCCACCGGCTGCTCCTCCATCTACGGCGGCAACCTGCCAACCACCCCCTGGACGACCAACGCCGAGGGACAGGGGCCGGCCTGGGCCAACTCGCTGTTCGAGGACAAGGCCGAGTTCGGCCTGGGCATCCGGCTGGCCGCCGACCGGCAGGCGGCCAGGGCCCGTCAGCTCCTGGAGGGCCTGGCGCCGGCGGTGGGGGAGGACCTCGCCCGGGCCA
>DASUPQ010000603.1 GCA_036280995.1 Actinomycetota bacterium
TTCGGCCGGTCGGAGGCCGTCGCAGTGGTGGGGTGCAGAGTTGAAGAAGGTGTTGTGTCCATGGGAGTCGCCGTTCGCGAATTGCGTGGCGGGCGCTCCCGTGGCGACTACCTTGGTCGCGCGATCGTGGACTGCGGGGGAGCACCCACTGCGGATACTGTGTTCACGGGTCTCACCTCCCTCCGATGGATCTCGATCGCCGGAACGTTAGCACCGTGGCAACGTGTTGAGCAATCGGCAGCAAGCCGGGGGTCCGCCTCAGATGTGTGAGGTCAGGCGGCGCGGGCATCGGCCGGGGCCGTCGCAGCAGTGGTCGGGTGGCGAGGAGCGATCGGCGGACGTCGGCGCTGGGGGTGGGTGCGCCAGAAGCGATCCCAGCGGCCGGAGCGATGGAGGGCGCGCAGGGAGGCGACGGTCTGAGCCCCGGCCTGGCTCCAGCGCATGCCGGCCTGTTTCTCGCGGGTCTGGATCAGGGTCTTGCAGGCGCTCTCGACACCACCCGAGCCGATCGGCAACTGGCGGGCGACGAAGCGGGGGTAGTCCATGCGGTCGGCATGGTCGGTGAAATAGCCGCGCGCCTTGCGGACTTCCTCGGCAGCGTCGGTGCCGCTGACGATCGGGGTGAGCTCAGCGAGTGCGGTGAGGATCGGGGCTGGTCCCGCGTCGAGCAGGCGGCCCGTGAGCGGCTCGGCCCAGGCAGCAGCCTGAGCGGTGCCGGCCCCGAAGGCGGCGTTGGCAACCGTCCAGAGGTGTCCCCAGGCGTGGAAGATGTCGACGATCTCGATTACCTCGACCTCGCGCCGGCCCAGGAACTGCCAGGCGTACCGCCAGATCCAGTCGGCTCCATCGCCGAGGACGACCACCAGTGCCAGCTCCGGTGTATGCAGCCCCCGGAGGCAGGCCGCCACGTAGACTCGGTACCAGAACAGCGCGGCCGTCTCGAACCCGGCGCACGCGCTCTGCCGACCCAGCGTGAGTGCGACCCGACCCGTCGCCGCGACCGTCCGGGTGGCGGGCCCGAGCGGCGCGACCAGGCCGACCTTCACCTCGTGCCAGTCCCCACCGGCATGGACCTGCACCCCGTCGACCTCCACCACCAGGGCCGCCGGGGGCGTCTCGCCCCCGGCGGGTGGCGGCGCCTGACCGGCCTGCGCCTGCGCGACCCACGCCTGCTCCTCGGCCTCGGCGACCGCCCCAATTCCTTCGGTTACCCGCCGCACCGCCTCGGTCGCTACGTCCACGCGCAGCGTCTCCTCGAGCAGGTCAGCGGCCGTGCCGAACCCGGCCTCGATCCCAACCCGACACGCCACCCGCGCGAGCCCAGGTGACAACGCTCCCGCCCCGAGCCCCAGCCGCTCGTCCAGTGGGGCGACGCCATGGCCACACCGATCGCAGACGTAGTACGCCCGATGCACCTGGTAGTCGCCCACCAGCCCTTGGAGCGCACGGGGCCGGGCCGGGTCCACCGCCCGCATCGGCCGGTCACACGTCCCACAGGTCGGCCGCTCACCCGCCTGCCCGGCCGCGATGGCCGTGACCACCGCCTCGACGACCCGCCCCAGCACCCGGCGGCTCACCTCCTGCAGGTGCCGCTCGATCCCATCGAGATCAGCCGCTACCAGCTCCGGTCCGACCCGCTGCAGCTCGCTGACGAACAGCGTGCCCAACTCCTCTACAATCGCTTCGGACAGCGGTGCTCTGTCCACCGGTACCCTCCCTGGGGTCCGAGCGTTGCCGCGCTCGGCCCGGTGTGAGGGTGCCACTTCTGTGTACCACGCGTCACCGCCTCGCCAAACCATCGTCACAACTGTGGGGTGGACCCTCATGCGCGCTGCCGTTGTGATATCGCCAGCATGGCGTCATTCGAGATGCCGCGCTGTCCTCGGCGGAACACCTCCATGGTGGCCGGGGTTCTCTCACGACCGGGGTGCGCGTGGAAGTGGACCCCACAGCAGTCCCGTGCTGCGCGCTGGTGGCCCCGGGACTGACGCACGACTCGGATGGCACTGAGCGGGGGCGCTCATGCATGTTCCGTCGGGAACAGCTGCGGTGTCTGCTGCCCGATAGGAGGGGTGTCTGGTGCCCGATAGGAGACGCGTCTGCCAGGGTGCGATGCTGGCTCCTGATGGGACGTAGCCAATAGCTCACAGGAGGGGTCGAAGATGACTTCCCGGCAGATGGCCGCGCGGATCGTGCGGCGTACCTCCAGGGTCCTCGCCGCAACCGCGTTCGCCGTCACGGTCTCGGTCGCCGGCGCCGGGTCGGTGCATGCCGCCCCCGCCGAGGCGCCCCGCTGCTACAACACCGGCATCCCGACACACGACATGGCCGGGGCGTACACCGCACCCGCACTGTCCGCCGCGATCGTGGTGAACGCTTGCAGCGGCGTCGAGATCGCGTGGGACAACGAGAGCGGCCGGCACATCGCGCTCTACGGGGCGGTCGATCGGCTCCCCGGCGGAGGCTTCGTCGCCAAGGCCGACGTGGCGGACGGTGGCATCTTCCCGAACGGTGCGAACGTCATCGGGATCAAGCCGGCCGAGCGCGGAACCATCCAGCTGATCACCACCAACGACAACGGCGACATCACCGGCGTCTACCAGCTCATCAAGGTTCGCTAGTGACCGACCG
>DASUPQ010000604.1 GCA_036280995.1 Actinomycetota bacterium
AGGCCTGGCCGCCCGGCAGCCGGCCCCGGACGAACCCGGGCTCGGCAACCTCGCCCAGGTAGTAGGACCCGCCGGTGGCCACCGTCACGGCGAACGGCGGCCAGCTGGCCAGCGCCTTCCGGGCGTGCTCCGGCGAGGCCAGGGTGACGGTGCCCTCGGCGTTCCGCTTGCGCGCGACCCAGTCCGGCGGGTAGCGCAGGCGCAGGTTGTGGGCGGCGTCGGTGTAGGTCTTCCAGCCGGCGGTGGACACGGCCGTGGTGGGCGGCGGCGTGGTCGTGGGGGCGGGGGCGACCGGCCGGGTCGCGCCCCGGCCGCGGAGCGCGACCAGGCCGACCACGGCCGCCAGGACCAGGGCCAGGGCCACGGCGCCGGCCAGGGCCGGGCGGCGGCGGCGGCGGAGGGTCCGCTCCAGGGGGGCGCCCCTGGGGGGTGGCTCGTCGGCCACGGCGGCGGCCATGAGCTGGCGGACCCGGTCCTCGATGGTCATGGGCCGGCCTCCGTGGTGGTGTTGCCGGCGAGGCGCTCGCCGGCGTAGGTGGGACCGAGGCGGTCGCGCAGGCGGGCCAGGCCGCGGTGGGTCCAGGACTTGACCGTGCCCGCCGGGACGCCGAGGAGGCGGGCGACCTCGGCCTCGGGCAGGTCGAGCTAGAAGCGGAGCACGAGCGCGGCCCGCTGGCGGGACGGCAGCCCCTGGAGGGCCTGCCACAGGACCAGGTCGTCACCGCCGAAGTCGGGCTGGTGGCGGTCGTCGGGGTGGCTGGTGAGCAGGTGGCGGGCCTCGACCACGGCCCGGCGGAGCAGCGAGCGGTGCCGGTTGAGCAGCACCTTGCGGGCGTAGGCGGCCGGGCGGTCATACCCCCGGACCCGGGGCCAGACGGCGTAGGTCCGGGCCATCGCGTCCTGGGCCAGGTCCTCGGCCTGGTCCCAGTCGCCGGTGAGCAGGAACCCGACCCGCCGCAGGGGCCAGAACTCGCCGGCGAAGAACTCGCGGAAGTCCGGGTCGTCGCGCGCCATGCCCGTCTAGCCGCGTCGACGGCCCAGCCGGTTGCGCCGGCTTTCGCGCGCCGGCCACTGCCTGCCGGTTGACCCTTGCCTCAGCTCGGCAGCTGCGCGACCTGCTCGACCGACCAGGGGCTGAGGGCCCACGGGGCCGTGGTCGCGACGGCGCGGAAGGCCGCCCAGGGCACCCAGCGCCACTCGGCCACCTCCTCGGGGTCGGGGGTCGGCGGCGGCTCCGGGTCGCCGTCCAGGTGGGCGAAGAACACCGGGCAGACCTCGTTCTCGACCACCCCGTCGGCGGCCACCGCCCGGTAGGCGAACGAGGGCAGGACCAGCTCCATGCGGGCCGGGTGGAGGCCGAGCTCCTGGCCGAGGCGGCGCCGGGCGGCGTCGGCCGGCTCCTCCCCGGGGGCCGGGTGGCCGCAGCAGGAGTTGGTCCACACCCCCGGCCAGGTCGGCTTGCCGAGCGCCCGGCGGGTGGCCAGGAAGCGCCCCCCGGCGTCGAACAGGTAGACCGAGAAGGCCAGGTGCAGCGGCGTGTCCGGCCCGTGGACCCGGGCCTTGGGCATGGTCCCGGCCGGCCTGCCGTCCTCGTCGAGGAGCACGACCAGCTCGGAGGCCACCCCGGTCGCCATGCCTACCTGGGTGAGGACCCGACGAACGGCGGCCGGGTCACCGTCACCTGGCCGCGCTTGCCGCGGACGTCGACCTGGAGCTCGGTGCCCTTGGCGGCGACGTCGGGCAGCACGTAGGCCAGGGCGATGCCCTGGCGCAGGGTCGGCGAGAAGGTGCCGCTGGTGACCTCGCCGACCGGGCGGTCGCCGTCGAGCACGGCCATGCCGTGGCGCGGGATCAGCCGGTCGGCGGCGACGAGGCCGACCAGCAGCCGCTTGGGGCCGGCCTCCTTGCGGGCGGCCAGGGCCTCCCGGCCCCGGAAGTCGCCCTTGTCCATGGCCACGGCCCAGCCGAGCCGGGCCTCGAACGGGTCGGTGTCGGTGGAGATGTCGTTGCCGTGCAGGGCGTAGCCCATCTCCAGGCGCAGGGTGTCGCGGCCGCCCAGCCCGACGGGGACGACCTCGAACGGCGCCCCCCGCTCGAACAGCTCCTCCCATAGCGCCGGGGCGACCTCGCCCGGGACCAGCAGCTCGAACCCGCGCTCGCCGGTGTAGCCGGTGCGGCACACCCGGGCCGGGGCGCCCCGGTATTCGGTGACGGCCATGTGCATGTAGGGCAGGTCGGCGGCCTGGGGGAACAGGCCCCCGACGAGCTGGGGGGCGCGTGGCCCCTGGACGGCGAGCACGGCGACGTCGGGGCGGGGGGTGACCTCGGTGCGGCCGGGGTCGGAGGCGCGGACGGCGTCGGCCACCTTGGGCCAGTTGGCGGCGTTGGGGACCAGCAGCCAGCCGTCGGCCTCGCGGTAGACGATCAGGTCGTCGACGATCGTGCCCTCGTCGGTGAGGCAGAGGGTGTACTGGGCGGCGCCCGGCTCGGCCAGGCGGTCCAGGTCGTTGGAGAGGGCGTGCTGGAGGGCGTCGTGGGCGCCCGGGCCGCGGACCTCGACCTTGCCCAGGTGGGAGAGGTCGAACACGCCCACCGACTCGCGCACCGCCTTGTGCTCGGACATCGTGCCCTGGTACTGGATCGGCATGTCCCAGCCGGCGAAGGCGCCCATCTTGGCCTCGAGGCGCCGGTGGACGGCGTCCAGGGGGGAGCGGTGGAGCTCGCCGTCAGCGGTCACGAGGGGTCCTCCTTGCCGAGGAGGCGGTCGGAGCGCCTGGCCTTGAGGCGGGCGTTGTAGGCGCGCATCCGCTCCGGGTAGCCGACGATCTGCACGTCGTAGACGGGCAGCTGGAGCTGCTTGGCCACCTGCCGGATGACCTGCGGGGAGCCGACCCGGCGGCGGGTCCACTCGCCGTCGGCGGCCACCGCGACCGCGGTGGTGTCGGTGACCATGGTCTCCGGCTCGACGAAGAACTCCACCCCGACCCGGGTGCGGGCGAACTCGCGCAGGGCGTCCAGGTCCTCGGAGGTCGCCTCCCGGTCCATGGAGGCGACCCTGCGGCCGCGGTTGCGCCGGATGCGGAGGTTGTCGAGGAAGCTCAACTGGGGTTGCCGGCGGCGGTGTCGACCGGGTGGACGATCGACAGGACCTGACGGGACACGTCCAGGTGGGGCAGCTCGGTCGCCTGGGCCATCTCGCGGACGCTCCAGCGGACCACGTCGCGGATCGAGACGATGCCGACGATCTGGTCGTCGGCGATCACCGGCAGGTGCCGGATCTTGGCCTGGGTCATCTGGCTGGCCGCCTCCTCGACCGAGGCGTCCGGGGCGATCGTGTACAGGTCGCCGATGAGGGCCTCGTGGGCGGCCACGTTCTTGGGGTCCTCGCCGGCGCCGATGACCTTGAGGATGTCGCGCTCGGTGAGGATGCCCAGCACCCGCTCCTCCTCGAGGACGATCACCGAGCCGATGCCCTTGGCGTCCATGAGGCTGGCCACGTCGGCGACGTTGTAGTGCGGGCCGACGGTGACGACCTCCTTGGTCATGACCTCCGAGACCTCCACGAGGCGGTCCTCCTTTCAGCGACGCCAGAGGGTCCGGCCGGGCCGCCATCAGCGCCCCGGCCTCTGCCTCTGAGCCTACTCCTCGCTAGACTCAGCCGGGGAAGCCCTACCCTAAAGGAGCCGACGGCCATGGCGGAGAACTCCTACGATGTCGTAGTCCTGGGGAGCGGCACCGGCGGGTACTCGACCGCGATCCGGGCGGCCGGCCTGGGCCTCACGGTCGCCCTGGTGGAGAAGGAGGACCGCTGCGGCGGGACCTGCCTCAACTGGGGCTGCATCCCGACCAAGGCGCTGCTGCACGCCGCCGAGGTGATGGACGGCGTCCACGAGGCGTCCGAGCGCTGGGGCATCAAGGCCACGGTCGAGTCGATCGACTACTCGGCCACGGTGGCCAACCGCGAGGACATCGTCACCAAGAACGTCAAGGGGCTCGAAGGGCACCTGAAGAAGGACGGCATCGCGATCGTCCGCGGGCGCGGGCGGGTCACCGGGCCGCGGACCGTCGACGTCGAGGGGACCGGGGAGCTGACCGCGGGCCGGGCCCTGGTCCTGGCCACCGGCTCCCAGCCCAGGTCGATCCCCGGCCTGGAGATCGACGGCGAGCGGGTGATCAACTCCGACCACGCGCTGAAGCTCGACTACCTGCCCAAGTCGGTGATCGTGCTCGGCGCCGGGGCGGTCGGGGTCGAGTTCGCCTCGTTCTGGCGCTCCATGGGCGCCGAGGTGACGATCGTCGAGGTCCTGCCCGGCCTGGTCCCGCTGGAGGACGCCGACAGCCAGCGCGAGCTGGCCCGGGCGTTCAAGAAGCGCGGCATCACCTCGATGGTCGACACCAAGCTGGAGGACGCCAAGGTCACCGACGAGCAGGTCACGGTGACGGTCAAGGACGCCAAGGGCAAGGCCTCGGAGGTGTCGGCCGAGCTGCTGCTGGTGGCCACCGGCCGCGGCCCGGTCACCAAGGACCTGGGCTACGAGGAGCTCGGGGTCAAGCTGGACCGGGGCTTCGTCGTCCCCAAGCGCTGGGAGACCCTGGAGACCGACGTCGAGGGCGTGTACGCGGTCGGCGACCTGCTGCCCCCGCCGTCGCTGGCCCTGGCCCACGCCTCGTTCGCCGAGGGGATGCTGATCGCCGAGACGGTCGCCGGCCAGTCCTCGCCGCCGATCGATTACGCCGGCATCCCGCGGGTCACATTCTCCACGCCGGAGGTGGCGTCGGTCGGCCTCACCGAGGCCCAGGCCAAGGAGCAGGGACACGAGGTGGTCGTCAACAAGTTCCCCTTCAACGCCACGGCCAAGGGCCTGATCCACGGCCAGGGGGGCATGGTCAAGGTGGTCGCGGCCAAGGACGGTCCCGTGCTCGGGATCCACCTGGTCGGCGCCCGGGTCACCGACCTGGTCGCCGAGGCGATGCTGATCTACAACTGGGAGGCGCTGCCGATCGACGTCGCCCAGTACATCCACCCGCACCCGACCCTGTCCGAGGCGCTCGGCGAGGCGCACCTGACCCTCGCCGGACGGCCGTTCCACCAGCTCTGAGCCGGGAGACGATGGTCAATGGCGACACCAGTCAAGATGCCGGAGCTCGGTGAGTCGATCACCGAGGGCACCATCACCCGCTGGCTCAAGCAGGAGGGCGACCAGGTCGAGGCCGACGAGCCCCTGTTCGAGGTGTCCACCGACAAGGTCGACACCGAGGTCCCCTCCCCCGTCGCCGGGGTCCTGAAGTCGATCAAGGTCCAGGCC
>DASUPQ010000605.1 GCA_036280995.1 Actinomycetota bacterium
CGCGGATGTCGTGGTCGTCGAAGATCATCAGGCTCGGCAGCGTGCTCAGCAGCCACCGGTTCGCCGGGTCGCTCCACGCCAGCCGGTACAGGTGCGCGTACTCCTCGTAGTCCCGCAGCTCCGTGCCCGGTGGCTGGTCGACGTCGCGGCGGGACTCGATGAACGCCCGCATCTCCTCGGGGGTCTCGTCGGCGTACACCTGGTCGCCGAGGAACAGCACCAGGTCCGGCCACCTCTCCGTGTCGTCGCCGGCCAGGCACAACGCGTACGCGCGCAGGGCATCGACGCCATGGCTGGTGGTCGGCGACCGCACCTACGTGGTGGACTGCGGACGCAGCGCGGTCACCCAGTTCAAGGCCGCGCTGCTGCAGCTGACCAGCCTGAAGGCGATCTTCATCACGCATCTGCACGCCGACCATGCCATCGACTTCTTCGACTTCTTCATGCTGGGCGGCTTCGGCCTCAACGACAGCAACGACGGCATCGTCGAACCGGTCGACGTGTACGGGCCGGGCCGCGCGGGCGCGCTGCCGCCACCGTTCCGGCCGGGCCCGGTCCCCACGATCGCCCCAGGGAACCCGACCCCGGGCCTGGCGGACCTCACCCGGCTGCAGGTGAGGGCGTTCGCCTACAGCACGAACCTGTTCCTGCGCGACTCCGGCATCCCCGATCCCCGGACCCTGCTACGCATTCACGAGGTCGATGTGCCGGACGTGGGTGCCGACCCGCTGGGGCCGACCGCGCCGCCGATGGAGCCGTTCACCATCGCAGACGACGGGGTGGTGATGGTCAGCGCCGTGCTGGTTCCCCATGGCCCGGTGTTCCCCTCGTTTGCCTACCGCTTCGACACCCCGGACGGATCGGTGGTCTTCTCCGGTGACACCGCGGCATCGGAGAACGTGGTGCGGCTGGCGCACGGGGCCGATCTGCTGGTGCACGAGGTCATCGACATCGACTTCTACGAGCGTTTCTTCGGCCTGCCGCCGGCCCTGCTGGAGCACCTGCGCGAGTCGCACACCGACGTCACCGAGCTCGGGCCGCTGGCGGAGTCGGCGGAGGTCGACACCCTTGTGCTGACCCACCTGGTGCCGGCCGACCCGCTGCTGGTCAGCAACCGGCAGTGGCGACGCAACGTCGGCCGCGGCTACGGCGGGCGGGTGCTGGTGGGGAACGACCTGCTCGACGTGGGGGTACGCCGAACCGCGCACCCATCTCGGCTGAGCGGTGCCCGGCACGCCGCCCAAAGGCCGGGCAACCTCGCCGGTTGAGCAGGAACTCCCCTCGTCACGGCGCGCCGCGGCGACCTTCCGGTGCGGTTCGTGAACCGCCACGGCGGGTCGGCCAGGACCGTCTTCAACCCGCCCCTCCACCGACAGCAGAGGCGGCGGGTCGGTCACGGATCGGAGTGGTCGTGCCGCATGCCGCCTACCGGTGCCCACCCAGCATCCCTGAAAGATCCATTTCGGCGAAATGGATCTTATCGACTCAACCTGACCGCGCGCCCATCAACGTTCAGCGTGTCGCCGCGACCGAGTCGCCGTCCCGCGGCGTGGGCCCGGCGGATCGCACCGACCCGTCGATCCGACCCGGTTCGATGCCTACCATGAGCAACGGAGACACGCCGCCGCCGAGGTTCCCCCGTGGGACGAGCCTGCCCCCAGCAACGCCCCCAGGCCGGACCGGCCGTCCGTCGAATCATGGGCGTGTGGTCGCGCACATGCCCATGATCGGACGCGCGGTTCTCCGGATGTGCGCGCACGCGGCAAACCTCTTCGGCGTGGACAGGAAACCTGTCCGCGGGGCTCGGTGGTCAGTCGTTTGGTGACACGGCGCGGCCACGGCCGAGAAGTCGCTCGAGCAGCCCTGGGTCGCTCGGCCACGCGGCCAGCAGTGTGCCGCGTGCAATGCTTCTCGCTGCAAATCGCAGCAGCAGGATCACCGCAACAACGTCATCGAGTGGACCGATGACAGGCAGGAACTCTGGCAGGAGAGATCGATCGGCGATACGACCCCACACACTGCGA
>DASUPQ010000606.1 GCA_036280995.1 Actinomycetota bacterium
TCGGCCAGCGCGCGGCCCAGCCGCAGCGCCTCGGTCGCCGGCTCCCCGCGGCCCGTGTAGGCCTCGTTGAAGATCAGGTAGACGACCGCCAGCACGGCGTCGAGCCGGTCGGGCAGCAGGTGCTCGGGCGGCACCCGGAACGGGATCTGGGCGGCCTTGATCTTGCGCTTGGCCCGCACCAGCCGCTGGGCCATGGTCGGCTCGGGGACCAGGAAGGCCCGGGCGATCTCGCCGGTGGTCAGGCCGCCAAGCGTCCGCAGGGTGAGCGCGACCTGCGCCTCGGTGGCCAGCGCCGGATGACAGCAGGTGAAGATGAGCTCGAGCCGCTCGTCGGGAAACGCCGTCGCGTCCATCGTGTCCTCGACCGCCTCGGGAACCTGGAGCAGGCGGGTCTTGGCGGCCAGGGTGCGGTCGCGGCGGATGCGGTTGATGGCACGGTTGCGCGCCGTGGTCACCAGCCAGGCGCCCGGGTTGGCGGGAACCCCGTCGCGGGGCCACCGCTCGGCGGCGATTGCGAAGGCCTCCTGGGCGGCTTCCTCGGCGAGGTCGAAGTCGCCGAGGAAGCCGATCAGCGCAGCCAGCACCCGACCCCACTGGTCGCGGAAGACCTGCTCGAGGGTGGCTACCAATACTTCTCGCTCGGGCGGATCTCGACGGCACCGCCCAGGCGGGCCGTTGGGATCCGCGCGGCCACCTCGATCGCCGCATCCAGATCGTCGGCCTCCAGGAGGGCGTAGCCGCCGACCGCCTCCTTGATCTCGACGAACGGGCCGTCGGTGGTCAGCGTCTTGCCGTCCTCCACCCGCACGGTGGTGGCGTTCTCGGCAAGCCCCATGGGCAGGCCGCCGGTGAGGCCGGGCGTCTTGTTGACCTCCCCCCACTCGGCGTAGATCCGCTTCTGCTCCTCTTCCGGCCGAGGCGTCTCCAGGCTGGTGCCGTGGTAGATCAGCAGCACGTACTGCATGGTTCCCTCCTTGTTGGGGATGGTCACCCATGAGACAAACGGGGAGCCGCGAAATCGACAGCTCCCGCCAAGAAAGCCGACAGCCCTCTTGGCGCTGGACGATAGCGCGGGCGGTCCAGCAGCGGCCGGAACTGGGTGATCTCGTTGCTGGTGGTGTCCACGTCGGTCTGGCCCAGGACCGCGCGGGTCGTGTGGTCCATGACCGCCAGCAGATGCACCGGCGCGGCCCCGCGACGGCCACTGCCGCGAGGGGTCTTGCCGTCGACCGCGATCGCCCGCCGCCACGCCCGAGTCGGCGGTGGCGGCCGTGTGGCCGGTTGGAGTGGCTGCTGGTCGGCCAGCCACCGGCCGATCACCCGGTCCAACGCGTCAGGGTCAACGCGGGCCAGCACGCGGCGGACGGTGGCCTCGGCAGGTGGCCGCCAGACCCGGCGCAGCGGGTCGCGGCGCGTCCCAAGCGCGGCCAGCACTGGCCCGGGTGCGTCAGCGGCCCATTCGCCAATCGCGGTCAGGGATCTGGCACCGGCCAGTACCGCGGCGACCGCCACGGCCAGCACCGTGCCGAGTGCGTGCCGCCGGCCACGGCGGTGGCGTGGGTCGGTGATCTGGCCGAGGTAGTCGAGCAGGCTACGGCATTGGTCGGGTGCGAGCACGACAGGGGTGTCCAGCCGCTTGGCGGCTGCAGGTATAGGGGGATGATGCGGGGACAGGCACGGCGGTCCGAAGGGATCATGGGCTTTGACACCCGCATGATCGCCGGGAGCTGTGCCTGCTCTACATCCAGCCACCATCATCGTCGGCAACCTGGTTGAGGACCCCGAGCTCCGCTTCACCAACAACGGCATCGCCGTGACCAACCTGCGCGTGGCCGTTACCCAAAGGGTCCAGCAGGACGGCCAGTGGCGCGACGGCGACACCTCGTTCTTCAAGGTGAATGTGTGGCGCGGCCAAGCCGAGCACCTGGCCGATTCCCTGGCCAAGGGCGACCGGGTGATGGTCACTGGGCGGCTGCGCCAGCGCAGCTGGGAGACCCCCGAGGGCGACAAGCGGTCGGTCACCGAGATCGAGGCCGATGAGGTCGGGGCGTCCCTCAAGTGGGCTACCGCCAAGGTCGAGCGCTCCAGCCAGCGCGGCAACGGCGACCGGGCTCAGGGTCGGGAACGGCAGGCCGAGCGTGGCGGCGACTTCAACGACGCCCACCATTCTGACCACCCCTCAACGCCGCCAGCACCCCCAGCCATTAGCCGGGGGTGCTGGCTTGGGAGAACTCAAGGTCGAGGACGACATCATCCCTATTGGGTACAGCCGCGGACACGTTCACGAACAGGGAGCGGCGTTGCCACCGCCCAGTAGCCAGGTGTATCTGACCGGACGAGACGGCACCTGGACCATGGGCCCGCGCCGTCCCGTGACGGTTACTGTCTGGCCATGGCGACCCGTAGACGCTCCTCGGGGCTGATGAGGTGGTCGTGGTCATCCACGTCAAGGTCGATCTGGACCCACCGCACCCGGCCGCTGAAGCGG
>DASUPQ010000607.1 GCA_036280995.1 Actinomycetota bacterium
GGTCGCGGCGGCCGTCGACGCCATCGGCGACGCCGCCACCGTGCTGTCCGGCCCGTGCTCCTCGGGAGTCGAGGGGAGCAGCTTCTGGCCGCTGGCCGAGATCGTCCGCCGGGCCGCCGAGATCAAGACCGCCGACTCGCCCGAGCAGGCCGAGGCCAAGCTGGAGGAGCTGCTCGGCTATGAAGACGGGGAGCCGGTGGCCGACCGGCTGGGGCGGCTGATCGGGCTGCGGCCGGCCCCGGTGACCTCCGAGGACGCGGTCTGGGCGGTGCGGCGGTTCCTGGAGGTGCTGGCCGGGCGGCACCCGCTGGTGGTGGTGGTCGACGACCTCCACTGGGCCCAGCCGGCCCTGCTCGACCTGCTCGAGCAGGTCGCCGCCCTGGCCCGGGAGGCCCGCATCCTGCTGGTCGCCGTGGCCCGGCCCGAGCTGCTGGAGCAGCGGCCGGGCTGGTCGGGCGGGCGCCTGAACGCCAGCACCATGCTGCTGGAGCCGCTGGCCGCCGAGGAGTCGGCCACCCTGCTCGAGCACCTGGCCGGGGAGGCGGCCCTGCCCGCCGACGCCACCGACCGCATCACCAGGACCGCCGAGGGCAACCCGCTGTTCCTGGAGGAGCTGCTGGCCATGCTGATCGAGGAGGGCCGGCTGCGGCGCCACGGCGGCCGCTGGGTGGCCCACGACCTGGCCGCGGCCAGCACCCCGCCGACCATCCAGGCGCTGCTGGCCGCCCGCCTGGACCGCCTGGACGGCGAGGAGCGGGCCCTGCTGGACCGGGCGTCGGTGATGGGCCAGGCCTTCGACCGCGCGGCCGTGCTCGCCCTCACCCCGGAGCCGGCCCGGGCCAAGGCCGACGCCCATCTGCTCGCCCTCGTCCGCAAGGAGCTGCTCCGCCCCGCCCCGGCCCCCCTCGGCGGCCGCGACGGCTTCCAGTTCCGCCACCAGCTGGTCCGCGACGCCGCCTACGGCTCGCTGCCCAAGCAGGCCCGGGCCGAGCTGCACGAGCGCTACGCCGGCTGGCTGGCCGAGGCCTTCGCCGCCCGCGGGGGCGAGATCGGGGAGGTGCGCGGCTGGCACCTGGAGCGGGCCTACCAGCTGCTGGCCGAGCTCGGCCCGGTGGACGCCCGCGGCCGCCGGGTCGCGGCCGAGGCCGCCGCCCAGCTCGCCGCCGCCGGCCACGTCGCCACCGGCCGGGGCGACCTCCCGGCCGCCGCCAACCTGCTGGAGCGGGCCATCGCCCTGCTCGAGCCGGGCGGCCGGGCCCGGGTGCAGCTGCTCACCGACCTGGGCGAGGTGCTGGTCCTCAGCGTCGAGACCGACCGGGCCGGGCGGGTCCTCGACGAGGCCCTGGCCGCGGCCGACCGCATCGGCGACCGGGGGCTGGCCGCCCACGCCACCCTGGGCAAGCTGGAGCTGCGGCTCGACTCGCCCGACCGCGGCCCCGACCGCTACCGGACCGACGTGAGAAAGGTCTTGGAGCTGCTGGAGGGCCTGGGCGACGAGGAGGGGCAGTCGCGGGCCTGGCGGCTGCTCGGGCTGGACAGCTACCTGCGCTGCCAGATCGGCCGCTCCGAGGACGAGTTCCAGCGGGCCGTCGAGCACGCCCGCGCCGCCGGCGACCAGCGGATCGAGGCCGGCAACCTGTACGCCCTGGTGCAGGCGGCGTTCTGGGGGCCGACGCCGGTGGCCGAGGGGATCCGCCGCTGCCAGGCCATCCGCGCCCAGGCCGAGGGCAGCTACCGGGTGGAGATGTCGGCCCTCCACACCCTGGCCGCGCTGCACGCCATGGCCGGCGAGTTCGGCCGGGCCCGCGAGCTCGGTGACGCGGCCGTGCAGATCGCCGGCGAGCTCGGGCCGAGCCGCTTCGCCGCCCTCTGCAGCCAGTTCCTCGGCCAGGTCGAGCTGCTGGCCGGCGACCCGGCGGCGGCCGTGCGCTGGCTGCGCTGGGGCGCCGGCATCCTGGCGCGGATGGGGGAGCGGGGCCTGCGCTCGGAGATCACGGCCAACCTGGCCCGGGCCCTGGCCGCCCAGGGCCTGGACGACGAGGCGCTGGAGCAGGCCTCGCTCAGCGGCGAGCTGGCCGTCCGCGACGACCTCTACGCCCAGGTCGAGCGGCGCGGCCCCCTGGCCACGGTGCTGGCCCGGCGGGGCCGGCTGGACGAGGCCGAGCGGCTGGCCGCCGAGGCCGTCGAGCTGGCCGCCGGCAGCGACATGCTGGGCATGCAGGCCGGGGCCCTGCTCGACCTGGCCCGGGTGCGGCGGCTGGCCGGCCGCAACGGGGACGCGGCCGAGCTGGCCCGCCAGGCCCTGGGCCTGGCCGAGCGCAAGGGCCACCGGGTCGCCGCCGCCCAGGCGCGGGACCTCCTGCGGTGACCGACACCGGGGTGCGGGTCGAGCGACGGCCGGCCGAGGAGATGCCGGCGCCGCTGCGGCGCGACGTGCGGCTGCTCGGGCGGCTGCTCGGCCGGGTCCTTGAGGAGGCCGGGGGGCCGGAGCTGCTGGCCGACGTGGAGCGGCTGCGGCGGGCGACCATCGCCCTGCGCGCCGCCGACGGGGCCCGGCGCCAGGCCCGGGCCCGGGTCGTGGAGCTGGTCGCCGGCTTCGACCTCGACCGGGCCGAGCTGCTGGCCCGGGCCTTCACCGTCTACTTCCAGCTCGTCAACCTGGCCGAGGAGCAGCACCGGGTCCGCACCCTGCGCGAGCGCCGCCACCACGGCGGGCCGGTGCGGGAGTCGTTCGAGGCCGCCGTGACCGAGGTCAGGGAGGCGGCCGGCGACGACGGCCTGGCCGGCCTGCTGGAGCGGCTGGAGGTGGTGCCGGTGCTGACCGCCCACCCGACCGAGGCCAGGCGCCGGGCCGTGGTCGACGCCCTGCGCCGGGTGGCCGTCGAGCTGGCCCGCCTGGACACCCCCCGGCTGCCCGGCGACGACGAGGCCACGGCGACCCGCCGGCTGCTGGAGGAGATCACCGGCCTGTGGCGCACCGCCCAGCTCCGCCGCGACCGGCCCAGTCCGCTGGACGAGGTCCGCTCCGTCATGGCCGTGTTCGACGCCACCCTGTTCCGGCTGGCGCCGGCCACCTACCGGGCGCTGGAGCAGGCGCTGGCCGGGGAGGCGAGCGGGACCGGGCCGCCGCCCTTCGGCGCCTACCTGCGCTGGGGGAGCTGGGCCGGCGGCGACCGCGACGGCAACCCCAGCGTCACCGCCGAGACCACCCGGGCGGCCATGGCCATCCAGGCCGACCACGTCCTGCGCGGCCTGGAGGCGGTGACCAGGCGGGTCGGCCATGCCCTGACCGCGGCCGGGGCCACCACCCCGCCCCGGCCGGAGCTGCTCGCCTCCCTGGCCCGCGACGCCGCCGCCTTCCCGGACCCGGCCGCGGCCATCGCCACCCGCTGGCCCGACGAGCCCTACCTCCAGAAGCTGCTGCTGGCGGCCGAGCGGCTGGCCGCCACCCGGGCCGCCCTGGTCGCCCCCGGCGAGGCCCCGCCGAGCGCTCACCGGTACCGGGACGCGGGGGAGTTCCTTGACGACGTGCGGCTGGTCCAGGCGTCACTGGTCGCGGCCGGGGCGGCCCGCCTGGCCTACGGGGAGCTTCAGCACCTGGCCTGGCAGGCCGAGACGTTCGGGTTCCACCTGGCCTCCCTGGAGGTCCGCCAGCACGCCGCCGTCCACGCCGAGGCCGTGGCCGAGCTCGCCCCCGGCGCCGCCGGCGACGCCGCCGCCCTCGACCGGCTGGCGGAGGGTGGCTGGGTGGACGAGCCGACGGGGGTCACCGCGGCAACCCGGGAGGTGCTGGACACCTTGCGGGTCATGGCCGAGCTGCAGGGCCGCTACGGCCCCGACGCCTGCCGGCGCTATGTGGTCAGCTTCAGCCGTTCCGCCGCCGACCTGGCCGCCGTGCGGGCCCTGGCCCGCCTGGCCGTGCCCGACGGCTCGCTGGAGCTGGACGTGGTGCCGCTGTTCGAGTCCCGGGCCGACCTGGAGCGGGCCTGCGACGTCCTGGACGAGTACCTGGCCCTGCCGGGCGCGGCCGCCTGGCTGGAGCGCCGGGGCCGGCGCCTGGAGGTCATGCTCGGCTACTCGGACTCGGCCAAGGACGCCGGCTTCCTCGCCGCCAACCTGGCCCTGTACCGGGCCCAGGGCGGGCTGGCCGCCTGGGCGGCGGCCCGCGGCGTCGACCTGGTCCTGTTCCACGGCCGCGGCGGCGCCCTCGGCCGCGGCGGCGGCCCGGCCGGCCGGGCGGTCCGCGGCCAGGCCCCGGGCTCGGTCGCCGGCCGCTTCAAGGTCACCGAGCAGGGCGAGGTCATCTACGCCCGCTACGGCAACCTGGCCATCGGCCACCGCCACCTGGAGCAGGTCACCAACGCCGTCCTCGGCGCCTCCACCCCCGGCGCCCAGGCCGCCGTGGCCGCCGCCGAGGACCGCTACCTGCCCACCGCCACGGCGATGGCCACCGCCGCCGAGGCGGCCTGGCGCCGGCTGGTGGAACGGCCGGGGTTCGCCGAGTTCTTCGCCAGGGTGACCCCGATCAAGGAGCTGGGCCTGCTGCGGATCGGGTCACGCCCGGCCCGCCGCGAGGGCGCCGGAGCCGGGGCGGACGGGGACGACCTGGTCGACCTGCGGGCCATCCCGTGGGTGTTCGCCTGGAGCCAGAACCGCTGCAACCTGCCAGGCTGGTACGGGCTCGGCAGCGGCCTTGCCGCCGTGGCCGAGCGGCCGGGCGGGCTGGAGCACCTGCGCGAGATGCACGAACGCTGGCCGTTCTTCCGGTCGCTGATCGAGAACGCCGAGATGAGCCTGGCCAAGGCCGACCCGCTGGTGGCCGAGTCCTACCTGGACCTGGGCGGCCGGCCCGACCTGGTCGCGGCCATCCGCGAGGAGTTCCGGCGCACCCGGGTGCTGGTCACCGAGACCACCGGGGCGGGGCGGCTCCTCGGCCACCGGCCGGTGCTGCGCCAGGCCGTCGACCTCCGCAACCCCTACGTCGACGCCCTGTCGTTCCTCCAGGTCCGCTTCCTCACCGACCTGCGCAACGGCCTCACCGGGGAGGAGGCGGCCAGGGCGGCCGGACTGGTCCTGCTCACCGTCAACGGGGTCGCCGCCGGCCTCCAGAACACCGGCTGAGGCG
>DASUPQ010000608.1 GCA_036280995.1 Actinomycetota bacterium
ACCGGAACCGTGATCGCGACGACGGCGCATGCGTCGCAGGTGGTGGATGCGCCAGTGCCAGCGTCCGACCTGGAGATGCGCGTCTACCAGTCCGGAAATTCCTACCGAGCAGCAGAGAGATGGTAGGGGGATAGCTGGAGGAGCGGCGTGGGCGACCTGTTCTCGGTGGAGGGCAAGACGGCGGTGGTCACCGGCGGGAGCCGGGGGATCGGGCTGATGATCGCGCGGGGGTTCGTGGAGGGCGGGGCCCGGGTGTACGTGAGCTCGCGCAAGGCGGAGGTGTGCCGGCGGGTCGCCGAGGAGCTGTCGGCGGCCGGGGAGTGCCTGGCCCTGCCGGCCGACCTGTCCTCCGAGGACGCCTGCCGGGGGCTGGCCGCGGCGGTGGGGGAGCGGGAGGCGCGGGTGCACGTGCTGGTCAACAACGCCGGGGCGACCTGGGGGGCGGCGCTGGAGGAGTACCCGGGGGCGGCCTGGGACAAGGTGCTGGACCTGAATCTCAAAACGCCGTTCTTCCTGACCCGGGCGATGCTGCCCCTGCTGGAGGCGGCGGCCGGGCCCGGCGACCCGGCCCGGGTGGTCAACGTCGGGTCGATCGACGGGCTGCGGGTGCCGGCGATGCCGACCTACGCCTACTCGGCCAGCAAGGCCGGGCTGCACCACCTGACCCGGGTGCTGGCCCGGGAGCTGGGGCCGCGGGGGATCACCGTGAACGCGATCGCCCCGGGGCCGTTCGAGTCCAAGATGATGGCCGAGACCCTGCGCCGGTTCGGCGACCAGATCGCGGCGGCGGCGCCGCTGGGCCGCATCGGGCGGCCCGACGACATGGCCGGGGCGGCCCTGTACCTGGCCAGCCGGGCCGGCGCCTACGTCACCGGGGCCGTCCTCCCGGTCGACGGCGGCCTCACCACCCTGTAGCGCCGGGTCAGCCGGCGGCCGGGGCCAGGGCCCGAACCGTGTCGCGGATGTCGCCGCCGACGGGCAGCACGTACAGGATCGGGGTGTGCAGCCCGGCCTCGGCGTACTGCTGGACCCGCTCCCGGCAGGCCGCCGGCGGGCCGTGGACGAGCAGGTCGTCGACCACCTCGTCGGGGATGGCGGCGAGCGCCCCCCGGCGGTCGCCGGCCGCCCACGCCTCCCACATCGGGGCCAGGCGCTCGCCCCGGCCCAGCCACTCGTGGAAGGCCCGGTACACGGGGACGTTGAGGTAGGCGGCCAGGGCCCGGCGGCCCATGGCCCGGGCCTGGTCGAGGTCGCCGGTGGCGGCCACGAAGATGCGGGCCGCCAGCTCCTTGCCCGGGCCGGCCGCGTGCACGTACGGGGCGACGGTGGCGACGTCGCCCGGGGCGAGCCAGTTGAGGACGGCGCCGTCGCTCTCGCGTCCGGCCAGCCCCAGCATCCCCGGGCGCAGGGCGGCGACCAGCAGCTTCGGCGGCGGGTCGGGGACCAGCCCGAGCCGGAAGCCGTCGACGGCGAAGGTCTCGTAGCGCTCGGTCACCTTGGCCCCGGCCAGCGCGGCCCGCAGGAACCGGGCCGTGTCCCGGACCCGCTGCAGCGGCCGGTCGAACTCGAGGCCGTTCCAGCGCTCGACGATCACGTCGGAGGAGGCGCCGATCCCGATGGCGACCCGGCCGGGGGCGGCCGCGGCCAGGCTGGCCGCGCACTGGGCCAGGGTCGCCGGGCCGCGGGTGAACACCGGCGCGATGGCCGTGCCGAGCCGCAGCGCCGGCGCCCACACGCTGGCCAGGACCAGCGGGGTGAACGCGTCGGCGCTGTCCACCTCCGACGACCAGACGTCGGTGTAGCCGAGGTCGGGCAGCTCGGCGACCAGGTCCCGCTGGCCGGCCAGCGGGATGCCGTCGACGGGGACGGTGATGCCGTAGCGTTGCATGCCATGAACCTACAGGGGGCGGTCGCGGTCGTCACCGGCGGGGCCCGGGGGATCGGGCGGGCCCTGGCCGAGCGGTTCGCGGCCGAGGGGGCCCGGGCCGTGGTCGTGGCCGACCTCGACGCCGCCGGGGCGGAACAGGTGGCGGCCGGCCTGGCCTGCCCCTCGCCGCTGGGCGCCGGGCTGGACGTGACCGACCCGGCGGCGGTGGCCGCCCTGGTCGAGCGGGTCGAGGGCGAGGCCGGGCCGGTCGACCTGTGGTGCTCGAACGCCGGGGTCGCCCTGGGCCACGACCTGGGCGCCGACGAGGACTGGGAGCGGTCGTTCGCCGTGCACGTGCTCGCCCACGTGCACGTCGCCCGGGTGCTGGCGCCGCGGATGGCGGCCCGGGGCCGGGGGCACCTGCTCCTGACCGCCTCGGCGGCCGGGCTGCTGGCCAGCATGGACAGCGCCCCCTACTCGGTGACCAAGCACGGCACGGTCGCCCTGGCCGAGTGGCTGGCCATCCGCTGGGGCGACGCCGGGGTCGGGGTGTCGTGCCTCTGCCCCCAGGGGGTGCGCACGGCCATGACCGAGGGGCTGGGCCCCGGCTCGGCGGTGCTGGCCGCCGGGCCGCTGCTGGAGCCGGCCGAGGTGGCCGAGGCGGTCGTCCGCGGCCTGGCCGACGGCCGCTTCCTGATCCTGCCCCATCCCGAGGTGGCCGAGTTCGAGCGCCGCCGGGCCGCCGACCGCGACCGCTGGCTGGCCGGGATGCGCCGCGCCCGGGCCCGGGTCTGGCCGGACGGCTGAACCGCCCAGGACACCCGAACCCGGTGATCCGGCAGGCTCAAGGGAGCGCCCGGCCAGCAGGCGGCCGGGCGCTCCGCGTCAGGTCGGACGGCGCTACACGTCCAGGCTGGCGTCGCTCGGGCTTCCGGAACGCCCCCGCCCCGACTTGTCGGGGCAGTCGCGCCCGTCGTACCCGGGCGTCTGCTGGACCTGCTCGACGGCGGGCGAGCCGCCGCCGGAGTCAGATGCCCTGCCGGAGCTGCTGAACGCACTGGTGGCGAACAGCACCACCGCCAGCCCGGCGAGCACGGTGGCGACGAGGATGGCACGCCACGGCCGCCATCCCGTCCGCGCCGTCGTGACCGGCTCTTCTGGCAAGCGAGCCTCCTTCTCTCGACGGCCCTGACCCGCTCACGGTACGGGCGCCCGGGTAAGGGCCGCCTAAACGGGGTCGCGCACCCCGACCTCGTCGAGGTGGGCCAGCATGTCGGCCGGGTCCTCGTAGACGCGGTAGGCGCCGGCCCGCTCCAGCTCCTCGCGGCCGTAGCCACCCGACAGCAGGCCGACGCCGAGCGCCCTGGCCCGCCGGGCCGCCAGCAGGTCCCAGACCGAGTCGCCGACCACGACCGTGTCGGCGACGTCGACCCCGAGGCGCTCGGCGGCGGCCAGGAACAGGTCGGGGTCGGGCTTGGCGTGGGGGACCTGGTCGCGGGTCACCACCGGGACGCCGGCCGGCACCTCCAGCAGCTCCAGGGTGGGCCGGGCGGCCGCCATCAGCCCGCTGGTCGCCACCGCCCACGGCACCCCGGCGCCGGTCAGGCGGGCCAGCAGCTCGCGCGACCCCGGCAGGAGCCGCGCCTGCCCGGCCCGGCGCCGGTAGGCCTCGGCGTGGGCCTGCTGGAGCCTGGCCACCAGCTCGGCGTCGACCGGCTGGCCGGTCTCGCGCAGCAGCGCCCCCACGAACAGCCCGCCGCTCATCCCCATGCGCCGGTGGATGCGCCACACCGACAGCTCGATCCCCTCGCCCTCCAGCGCCTCCTGCCAGGCGAGGACGTGCTGGTAGACGCTGTCGACCAAGGTGCCGTCGAGGTCGAACACGAAGACGGTCCGCTGCATGCCGGCCATCTTCGCGGTTCGGCCCGGCCGCCGTCCACGGCGGTTGGTAGCCTGGGCCCATGGATGGTCCCCACCTCGGCGTGGTCCTGCCCAACTACGGCGACGCGTTCGACCCCGGGCGCCTGACCGCCGCGGCCGCCGCCACCGAGGCGGCGGGCCTGGACTCGGGCTGGATGACCGACCACGTCCTGCCGCCGTCGGGCCACGCCGGCATCTACGGCACCGTGGCCGAGGCCCTGGTCACCGTCGGCTACCTGGCCGGGTGCACCCGGCGGCTCCGGCTGGGGGTGTCGGCCCTGATCGTGCCCCAGCGCGAGCCCCTGCTGACCCTCAAGCAGCTCGTCACCCTGGACGTCCTGTCGGGCGGGCGGCTGGTCACGGCCGTGGCCGCCGGCTGGATGCCGGAGGAGTTCGAGACCCTGGGCGCATCCTTCTCCGGCCGCGGCCGCCGCCTGGACGAGTGGCTCGACCTGGCCGGCGACCTCGTCCGGCAGGCGCCGGGCCGGGTCCTGGCCGACGGCCCGGTCGAGGTGTCGGACGCCTGGCTGGCCCCGGCGCCGACCCGGCCCGAGGGGCTGGAGCTGTGGGTTGCCGGGGTGTCGCGGCACTCGGTCCGCCGGGCGGCCAAGACCGGGGTGTGGCACCCGGTGGCGCTGCCCCTGCGGGAGCTGCGGTCGATGGCGGCCGAGTTCCGGGCCGAGGTCCCCGAGGGTCGGGTGGTGCTGCGGCTGGCCGTCACCGTCCAGGACCGGCTCGAGGAGGAGGCCACCGACGAGCGGGGCCGGCACATGGTGGCCGGGCCCGCCCGCTGGGTGGCCGAGCAGCTCAACGACTATCTGGAGGGCGGCGCCGACGGGTTCGTGGTCGACCTCGACCACAACGCCCCCGGCCTCGAGGACCGCATCGCCGCCTTCGCCGCCGACGTCCGCCCTCTGCTGCTCGCCCGGCGCCCGGCCCGGTCCTCCGACTAGACCAGCAACGACAGGCAGGTGGCGCCGCCGTCGGCCTTGGCGAACTCGCTCAGGTCGAGCTCGCGGACGTCGAAGCCGAGGGCGGCCACGGCGGCGGCGGTCCGGGGGCAGCCGGCCGGCAGGAGCACGGTGGTCCCGACGGCCAGGGCGTTGGCGGCGGCCGTCTCCTCCGGGGGCACGACCACCTTGTTGGTCACGCCGTGCAGGGCCGGCTGCTCCAGCAGCTCGGCCGTGCCCACGACCGTGTCGTCGGCCAGGGCGGTGACGGCGCTCTGGAGGTGGAGGGTGCCCGGGGGGACGGCGGCGACCTCGACCCGGCCGCCGGCGGCCTCGGCGAACCGGGTGAGCTGGCCGATCCCGGCCTGGCTGGTCCGGGCCGAGCGGCCGGCGACCAGGGCCCGGCCCAGCCGGAGCACGTCGCCGCCGTCCAGGGTGGCCGGGGCGGTCATGCGGTGGAGGTCGTCGACCAGGGCGGCCAGGGTCCCGGCCAGG
This sequence comes from Actinomycetota bacterium, assembly GCA_036280995.1. Classification (NCBI taxonomy): domain Bacteria; kingdom Bacillati; phylum Actinomycetota; species Actinomycetota bacterium. Next base: position 5,233 of record DASUPQ010000608.1, read on the forward strand.
CGCTCGGGCTCGGCCGCCCGCGACGGGACGCCGGGGCGGGTCAGCAGCGCCTGGCCGCCGAGCACGACCGCGCAGTCGTCGACGAAGCAGGCGTCGGGCAGCTCCTCGTCGGCGGGGAGGGCGACCACCTCGACCAGGTCGGCCAGGGCGGCCCGGTAGGCGGCGTGCTGGGCCCGGGCCCGCTCGGGGTCGATGGCCGCGCCGCTGGAGGAGATGGCCCGGGCGAAGGCGTCGGCGGGCGGGCGGACGATCGCCGCCCGCGGGACGTCGGGACTGGTCATGGGCGATATCCTCCCACCAGCACATCCTCGAGGTCCCAGCGGAGGGGTCATGTCGCACGCCGAGCTGCTCGCCCGCCACCGCAAGGTGCTGCCGTCCTGGCTGGCCCTCTACTACGACGAGCCGATCGAGCTGGTCGACGGCAAGGGCTGCCGCGTGGTCGACGGCGAGGGCACCACCTACCTGGACTTCTTCGCCGGGATCCTGACCACGATGATCGGCTACAACCCGCCCGAGGTGGTGGAGGCGGTCCGGGAGCAGGCGGGCCGGATGGTCCACACCTCGACCCTGTACCTGATCCGCCAGCAGGTCGAGCTGGCCGAGCGGGTGGCCGAGCTGTCGGGCATCCCCGACGCCAAGGTGTTCTTCACCAACTCGGGCAGCGAGGCCAACGAGGCGGCGCTGCTGCTGGCGACCACGTTCCGGCGCAGCAACCAGGTCCTGGCCCTGCGCAACAGCTACCACGGCCGTTCGTACGCGGCCATGGGGGTCACCGGCAACCGGTCCTGGTCGGCGTCCAGCCTCACCCCGGTCAACGTCAGCTACGTCCACGGCGGCTACCGCTACCGCAGCCCGTTCGGGCACCTGCCCGACGACCGCTACATCGCCGCCTGCGTCGACGACCTGCGCGACGTGCTCGACACCTGCACCGCCGGGCCGGTGGCGTGCATGATCGCCGAGCCGGTCCAGGGCGTCGGCGGGTTCGCCGTCCCGCCCGACGGGCTGTTCGGGGCCATGAAGGAGGTCCTGGACGACCAGGGGATCCTGTTCGTCTCCGACGAGGTCCAGACCGGCTGGGGCCGGACCGGCGAGCACTTCTGGGGCTACCAGGCGCACGGGATCGTGCCGGACATGCTCACCTTCGCCAAGGGCATCGGGAACGGCCTGCCCATCGGCGGGGTGGTGGCCCGGGCCGAGCTGATGGACTCGGTCACGGCCAACTCGATCTCCACCTTCGGCGGCAACCCGCTGGTGGCCAGCGGCGCCCTGGCCGTGCTCGACTACCTGGCCGCCCACGACCTCCAGGGCAACGCCCGGGTGGTCGGGGCCCGCCTGGCCGACGGCCTGCGCCGCCTGGCCGAGGGCCACCCGGCCGTGGGCGACGTGCGCGGCAAGGGCCTGATGCGGGCCGTGGAGCTGGTCGAGCCGGGTTCCAGGCGACCCGCCCCGGCCCGGGCGGCCCGCCTCCAGGAGGAGGCCAGGCGCGGCGGCCTGCTGGTCGGCAAGGGCGGCCTGTACGGCAACGTCCTGCGGATCGCCCCGCCCCTGATCGTCACCGAGGCCGAAGCCGACGAGGGCCTGGAGATCCTCGCCCACGCCCTGGCAACGCTGGGGTAGGAGGCGCGGCGGGCAGACGGTGGGGGCTGGTCTTGGCCGCGAATCGTGGCTGACGGCTGGTCCTTGGCCGCGCCCGGTGCTACAGTCAGAATTCTGCGCAAGCAGCCCTAAATAGGCGAAGGAACCGCCGCATCAACGGTAGCGCGAACGGAGGCACCTGTCAAGGATGCAGAATCTCGCCGCTGAGCTGGAGCAGGAACAGGCCTACGTGACGATGCTGTACCGGCGCCTGGACACGCTGCGCGAGCGCGCCCAGGCCGAGCTGGAGCGGGCCCTGGGCTACGACGGCGGCGGCAACGTCGCGGCCCGGGTGGACCGGGACGCGTTCGTGGCCAGGCACAGCGGGCGCCTGGCCCAGCTGGCCGCGGCCGAGCACGGCCTCTGCTTCGGGCGGCTCGACCGGGCCGACGGCAGCCACCTGTCCATCGGCCGTCTTGGCCTGCTCGACGACGACCGCGAACCGCTGCTGGTCGACTGGCGCGCCCCCGCGGCCCAGCCGTTCTACCGGGCCACCTGGGCCGCCCCGAGCGGCGTGGTCCGCCGCCGCCACCTGCGGACCCGCGGCCGGGAGGTCCTGGGGATCGAGGACGACGTGCTCGACCCGGAGTCGCTCAGCGACGACGAGCGCGAGGGGCTGAGCGGCGAGGCGGCCCTGCTGGCCGCCCTCACGGCCAGCCGCACCGGCCGCATGTCCGACATCGTGGCCACCATCCAGGCCGAGCAGGACCGGATCATCCGCTCCGACCTCCCCGGCGTCCTGGTCGTGCAGGGCGGGCCGGGCACCGGCAAGACCGCCGTGGCCCTGCACCGGGCCGCCTACCTGCTCTACACCCACCGCCAGCGCCTGGCCCGGCGGGGCGTGCTGGTGGTCGGGCCCAACCCGACCTTCCTGCGCTACATCGACCAGGTGCTGCCGTCGCTGGGCGAGACCGACGTGCTGTTGTCCACCGTGGGCGGGCTGTTCCCGGGCGTGACCGCGACCGCCCAGGAGCCGGTCGAGGTGGCCGCCGTCAAGGGCGACCCGCGCATGGTCGGCGTGCTGGCCGCGGCCGTCACCGACCGCCAGCGGGTCCCCGACGCCGACGTCGTGGTCGAGGTGGGCGGGCTGCGGCTACGCCTGGACCCGGCGACCTGCGCGCAGGCCCGGCGCACCGCCAGGGCCGCCGGCACCCCGCACAACCAGGCCCGGTCGGTGTTCCGGCGTGAGCTGGTGCAGGCCCTGGCCGACCAGATGGTGGCCGCCCTCACCCGCGACCTGCCCGAGGTCGACCTGCCCGACGACGACCTGCTGGTCGACCTGTTCCCCGACGAGCGGCTGCTCGACCCCGACCTGGACGAGATCCGGGCCGAGCTGGCCGCCAACCCGGCCGTGCGCGCCGCCCTCGACCGGCTGTGGCCGAAGCTGACCGCCCAGCAGCTCGTCGGCGACCTGCTCGCCGCCCGCGAGCGCCTGGCCGCGGCCGGCGCCGGGCTCGAGCCGTCCGAGCGGGCCCTGCTGCTGCGCCGCCCCCGGGCGGACGGCGACCCCGGCTGGACCCCGGCCGACGTGCCCCTGCTGGACGAGGCGGCCGTGCTGCTGGGCGACGACGGCGCCAGGGCGCGCCGGGCCGAGGCCCGCCGCTCCGAGCAGGAACGGGCCGAGCTCGCCTACGCCCGCGAGGTCCTGGCCAACACCTCGATCGGGGACGCCGCCCGCTACGCCCCCGACACCAGCGCCATCGACCCGTCGCTGCTGGCCGGCCGCTGGCAGGCGCGGGGGCCGCAGGCCGGCCTGGCCGAGCGGGCCGGCCAGGACCGCGGCTGGGTGTTCGGCCACGTGATCGTGGACGAGGCCCAGGAGCTGTCGCCGATGGCCTGGCGGATGCTGATGCGGCGCAGCCCCAGCCGCTCGATGACCGTGGTCGGCGACGTCGCCCAGACCGGAGCGCCGTGGGGCCCGGCCTCGTGGGCCGAGGCCCTCGACCCGCACGCCGCCGGCCGCTGGCGGGTCGAGGAGCTGACGGTGAACTACCGCACCCCGGCCGAGATCATGGCCGTGGCCGCCGACGTGCTGGCCGCCATGGACGCCGGCCTGGCCCCGCCCCGCTCGGCCCGCGAGGGCGGCGCCGCCCCCTGGCACCTGCAGGTCGCCCCGGGCGAGCTGGCGGCCAGGCTGCCCGAGGTGGTCGCCGCCGAGGCGGCCGCCGTCGGCGACGGCAAGCTGGCCGTCCTGGTCCCGCCCGGCCGGGCCGAGGAGCTGGCCCGGGCCATCGGGGCCGCCGTGCCCGCGGCCACCGCCCGCCAGGGCCCGTCGGTGCTCGACGCCCCGGTGGCCGTCCTCACCGTCGCCGAGGCCAAGGGCCTGGAGTTCGACGCCGTGGTCGTGGCCGACCCGGCGGCCATCCTCGCCGCCGGCCCCCACGGCGCCAACGACCTCTACGTCGCCCTCACCCGGACCACCGCCCGCCTGGGCGTGGTCCACCCCGGGGACCTGCCGCCGGTCCTGTCCCGCCTCCGGCCCCGCTAGAACACCGCTCGAGCATCCGGGTTTGAGGGGTTCTGTGGCCGCCGGGGGCGGCGCGCAAGCCACGGCGCTGCACAACGGCTCGGCGTGGCATGCGGCGCCGGACACTCGACCGCTGTTCTATTCGACCAGGGCCTGGTAGACGAGCTGGCGCAGCTCGGAGCGGAGCGGGTAGGCGCTGGAGGGCATCAGCTGGGTGAGGAAGATCGCGGTGAGCTGCTCGGCCGGGTCGACCCAGAAGAAGGTGCTGGCGGCGCCGCCCCAGGCGAGCTCGCCGGGGGTGGAGAGGACCTTGTTGGCGACAGGGTCGAGCAGGACGGCGAACCCGAGGCCGTAGCCGACGCCGTCGAAGGTGGTCTCGGCGAACAGCGGCCGCCCGAACGACTCGAGGTCGGCCCCGCCGGGGAGGTGGTTGCGGGCCATGTAGGCGAGGGTGCGGGGGCCGAGCAGGCGGGCCCCGTCGAGCTCGCCGCCGCGGAGCAGGGCCTGGGTGAAGCGGTGGTAGTCGGCGGCGGTCGAGACCAGCCCGCCCCCGCCGGCCAGGCAGGCCGGGCGGCGCAGGGCCCGGCCGCCGAGGTCGTCGTTGCGGACCGGCGGCCCGCCGGCCGGGGCGGCGGTGTAGAGGGCGGCCAGCTTGCCGGCGGCATCCCCCTCGACCCAGAAGCCGGTGGCCTCCATCCCCAGCGGCTCGAAGATCCGCTCGCGGAAGACCTGGTCGAGGGGCTGGCCGGTGACGACCTCGACGACCCGTCCGAGGACGTCGGAGGCGACCGAGTAGTTCCACTCGCTGCCCGGCTCGAACAGCAGCGGCAGCCCGGCCCAGAGGTCGCAGCACTCGGCCAGGTCGCGCCCCTCGGGGGCGACCCACTCGAACCCGGCCGCCCGGTACATGGCGTCGACCGGGTGGGCGTAGTGGAAGCCGTAGGTCAGGCCGGCGGTGTGGGTGAGCAGGTGCCACAGCCGCATCGGCCGGGTGGCCGGGACGGTGCGGGGGGCGCTGGCGGGGCCGTCCTGGTAGACGCTCAGCTCGGCGAAGGAGGGGATGAACCGCGCCACCGGGTCCTTGAGCGCGAACGCCCCCTCCTCGTACAGCTGCATGGCCGCGACCGCGGTCACCGGCTTGGTCATCGAGTAGAGCCGGAAGCGGGTGTCGGCCTCGACCGGCAGGCCGGCCTCCAGGTCGCGCCGGCCGCAGGTGGCCAGGTGGACGACCTGGCCGCGCCGGCTGACCAGGACCAGCCAGCCGGGCAGGCGGCCGTCGTCCACGTAGCGGGCGAAGTGCCGGTCGATCCGGCGCAGCCGGGCCGCGTCGAACCCGGCCCCGCCCGCCTCGACCTCGACCCCGAGCCCCACCGGCCCTCCCTTCCGGCCGCGCCAGCCATTACCTTACGTGGCACCAGACGACCCGAGGAGGCCGGCCATGGACAGGGTGATGGTGGAGACCAGCCGCATCCGGACCCACTGCTTCGTCAGCGGGCCCGACGACGGGGTGCCGGTGCTGCTGGTCCACGGCAACATCACCACCGGCCGGTTCTGGCAGGACGTGGCCGACGGGTTCCCCGGCGGCTACCGGCTGGTCGCGCCTGATCTCAGATCGTTCGGGCGGACCGAGCGCAAGCCGGTCGACGCCACCAGGGGCCTGCGCGACTGGAGCGACGACCTGCACGCCCTGGTCGAGGCGCTCGGCTGGGCCGGGAACCGTCGGCTGCACGTCGCCGGCTGGTCCAACGGCGGCGGGGTCGTGCAGCAGTACGCCATCGACCACCCCGACCAGCTGGCCAGCGTCACCCTGGTCGCACCGCTGTCCCCGTACGGGTTCGGGGGCAGCAAGGACGTCGACGGGACCCCGTGCTGGGACGACTGGGCGGGGACGGGCGGGGGCACGGCCGCCCCCGACTTCGTCCGGCGCATGGCCGCCGGCGACACCTCCGAGGACGACCCGGTGTCCAGCCCCCGGGTGGTGATGCGGACGTTCTTCTGGTCGCCCGCCTACAAGGCGCCCGACGAGGACGAACTCATGGACGAGGTGCTGCTGACCGCCGTCGGCGACACCGCCTACCCGGGCGACGTGACCACCTCGCCCAACTGGCCGGGGGTGGCCCCCGGGCGCTCGGGGGTCAACAACGCCTTCTCCGGCAAGTGGTGCGACACCAGCGCCTTCGCCGACCTGCCGGTCAAGCCGCCCGTGCTCTGGCTCCGCGGCGACCAGGACCAGGTGATCTCCGACGCGTCGATGTTCGACTTCGGCACCCTGGGCCGGCTTGAGGCGGTGCCCGGCTGGCCGGGCATGGAGGTGTACCCGCCCCAGCCCCAGATCGCCCAGACCCGGGCCATGCTGGACCGCTACCAGGCCGGCGGCGGCTCGGTCCGCGAGCTGGTCTTCTCCGGCTGCGGCCACGGCCCCCCGATCGAGCGCTCGGCCGAGGTCCGCGAGCAGCTCCTGGTCCACGTCCGGGACGCCGGCTGAGGCCGCCGACCTCCCCGGAGTTCCGCTCCCGCGCTGGTACGCTCGGCCGGCCATGAAGGTGCTCGCGTGGTGCTCGGGCTGGCCGGGCTGCTCCTGGCCACCACCGGCTACGACGTGGTCGGCGCCGTGGTCGCCGTCGACGACTTCTGGAGCCGCGCCCCCGGGACCGGGCAGCGGGTCTGGTGGGTGTGGATCTTCGGCGACCTGATCGCGTTCGCGGTCATCCTCGGCTTCCCCCTGACCGCGGCCCTGGTGGCGCGGCTGGCCGCGGCGTTCCGGGAGCGGGCCTGGGGGTCGTTCG
>DASUPQ010000609.1 GCA_036280995.1 Actinomycetota bacterium
GACCCGATCTGGCCACCACGCCGAGGAGGACATGGAGCTGGAGCTCATCGATGACCTGGCCGGGCCGGCGATGCGGTCCGGGCGGCGGGCCGGGCTGGTCGTCGGCTACCGGGCCGGCGGCGAGGAACAGGTCGCCGGCTACGGCCACACCGGCCCCGCCACCCCCGGCCCAGGCACCATCTTCGAGATCGGGTCCATCACCAAGGTGTTCACCGGGCTGCTGCTGGCCGACCTGGCCGCCCACGGCGTCGTCGGCCTGGAAGAACCGGTGGCGAGGTACCTGCCGGTGCCCGAGGGCTGGGAGATGACCCTCGGCGACCTCTCCAGCCATGCCGCGGGACTGGGGCGCAACCCCAGGGGGACGCTGCGCGGCTGGCTGCGGGACCGCCGCAACCCGTTCGCGAGCCTGTCGGCCGAGGACGTCCACGAGGGGCTGGCCCGGACCCGGCTGCGGCGGCGGCCGGGCCAACGGGCCCGATACTCCAACCTCGGCGCCGGGCTGCTCGGGCAGGCGCTCGAGCGGGCCGCCGGGCAGCCGTACGAGCGGCTGGTCCGGGAGCGGATCTGCCTGCCTCTCGGCATGCCCGACACCGTCGTCGTCCCCTCCGCTGGGCAGGCCGCCCGGATGGCCGTCGGCCACACGAGACGGGGGCGGCCGGTGCCGCCGTTCGAGCTCCCGGCGCTGCCCGGCGCCGGGGCGCTGCGCTCAACGGCCGCCGACATGCTGCGGTTCCTGAAGGCCAACCTCGACCCGGCCGGCACCCCGCTGGCGGCCCCGCTCGAACGCATCCAGCAGCCCCGGCAGCGGATGGGCAGGAGGATGCAGGTAGGGCTCGGCTGGCTGATCGTCCGCTCCCCCGGACCCGCCGGACCGCTGCTGTGGCACAACGGCGGGACCAACGGCTTCCGCAGCTTCGCCGCCGTCGCCCGCGACCGCGGCATCGCCGTGGTCGTGCTCAGCAACGCCGCCCGCTCGGTCGACCGCCTCGGCCTGCGGCTCGTCCGGGAGCTGTCGGCCAGGACCGGCTGAGCGCCCGCCGGCCGGGCCTACCCGTCCGGGAGGTGGCGCTGGAGGCGGACGGTGTCAGCCGTGGTCCATCCGTCGGGGGGTGCGACGGCGGCCCAGCCGGCGGCGAAGTCGATGCCGTAGTTGTGGCCGTAGCCGGAGGGGGCGCTGAAGCCGGCGATCAGGTCGGCCACCTGCTGGAGGCCGGTGACGATCGGGAACCAGCCGGCCCGGGCGGGGACGTCGTAGCCCTTGGGCCGTTCGGTCCATTCCGGGCGCCGCCAGAGCGCCTCCAGGGTCGCGTTGCCGACCGGGTCTGACGGGTGGTGCACGTAGAGGACGCGGGGCTGACGCCACGCCGGGTCGGGGCGCTCCAGGTCGGTGGGCTGGTTGGCGAACTGGACGGCGGTGCCGTTGCCGAAGACCGGCTTCCACACGGGAGAGCCCGGCTCCCGGGCGTCGGTGAGCTGGTCCCAGATGTGGTTGGACGCGGTCGGCCCGGTGAACAGGGCGCCGTCCGACCCGGCGACCAGTCTGCCGAGCGACGCCGCGGCGTCGCCGCCCCGGAACGCCGCCTCGGCGCCGAAGGAGCCGAGGCTCTCGCCGAAGACGATCAGCCGGGGGCGGCGCTCGGCCGGGAGCTGGGACCAGCGGCGGTGGACGCGCTGGTACAGGGCGGTCCCGGCCTCGGCCGCCTCGTCCCGGTCGACCAGGAACGAGATCCAGCTGGGCAGGTAGGAGTACTGCAGGCCGGCCAGGGCGGTGTCGCCGCCGTGCAGGTACTCGATCGAGTCGGCGGCGTCGGGGTCGATCCAGCCGGTGCCGGTGGCGGTGACCACGACCAGGACCTCCCGCTCGAAGGCGCCGGTCCGCTCCAGCTCCCGGACCGCGAGCGCGGCCCGCTCGTCGGCCGAGCCGGCCGACCGCAACCCGGCGTAGACCCGGATCGGCTCCCGCACCTCGGCCTCCGGTCCGTGGAAGGCGCGCAGCTCGGCCAGGGTGGTCCCCCCGGCGACGAAGCTGCGGCCGTACTCGCCGAGCGTCGCCCACGGCGCCAGCGACGCCGGGCTGCCCGAGGCGGCGGGCGTGGTCGGGGCCACGACCCCGGCGGCGGTGGTGGTGTCGAAGGCCGCGAAGCGGCGGTTGGCCCAGTCGAGGAACCCGTCGGCGACGACGTCACGGGTCACGAACACCCCAGCGGCCACGAACACCGCCGCGGTGACCGCGTGGGCCACCAGGCGGGGCAGCCGGCGCGCCAGCAGCCGGTCGAACGCCACGATCCCGTGCCCGACCAGCCGGCCGAGCAGGAACAGCACCACGAACACGGCCAGCGTCACCCCGGCCATCGGCGCCACCACCGACGGCGACAGGTGCTCCATGTCCACCAGGTCGCGCTGCTGGTTCTGCCATCCCGTCCACTGCCCGAGCCCGGCGGCGACCACGACGACGGCGACCACGCCAAGGGCGAGCCAGGCCACGCGCCCGGCCCGCCGGGTCGGCTCGCGCCCCAGCCGGCGGAGCAGCGCCGCCACGCCGTAGCCGGCCAGCGTCCCCAGCAGGTACCCGACGGCCGCCGACAGCCCGCTCACCGCCCCCTGGGCGGACGGGGTCCGGGGCAGCATGCTGGGCTGCAGCGACCACCACCAGAAGACCAGCGCGACGGCCAGGCCGCCGAACGTCGGCCGCCGCAGCAGCCAGCCCCGGTGCGGGGTCCCGCGCTCGCGGTCGGTGTCGTCGAGGCGTCGAACCGTGCCCTGGCTCACGTCCCACCCCCAGTGGGCGCGCGCGGCAGACCGTGCCTGCCCTGGTCCAGGATATCGTCGCGCCGTTGCCGTGTCGCCCGATCAGGCGGAAGCCGATCCCGAACGGGCGTGATGCCGGTGCAGCCTGGTCCGGTTGCCGCAGGTGGCGCCGCTGCACCAGCGGCGGCTGCGGTTCCCGGGTCGTCCGCCGCCTGGCCGGGCCGCGCCCGGCGATGCTTCAGTCCTGGGTGGGGCTCAGGACCCGGGAACGGGGACGGCCAGCGCGGGAGAAGAAGGGCGTGGACCTCCGCCAATCAGCCGGCGGAGGTCCACGCGAGGTGAAGCGGGGTGTCCGTCACCCGGCAGGGTGAGATCGCGCGCCGCTTACGTCATCCCCATGGCTTCGCGGCGTG
>DASUPQ010000610.1 GCA_036280995.1 Actinomycetota bacterium
GCCACCGCCGCCGCCACCGCCGCCTCCCCCTCCGGGCCGAGGGCGAGCCCCACCTTGGCCACCGCCTCCGGAGACTCGCCGCTGGCCAGGGCCTCGGCGTGGCGCCCGGCCCGGACCAGCCGGACCAGCGCCTCCTCCTCGTCCAGGACCCGCTCGTCCACCAGCTTCCTGAAGCTCTGGTCGAGATCGAGGGTTCGCCTGACGAGGGCGAGGACCCGCGGGTGGCGCAGCCGCTTGGGCGTCCAGGTCTGGTACTGGCGCAGCGGCCCCGGCAGGTCGGCGTGGTCGGCGGCCCGCAGGGTGGCCAGGGCGGCGTCCAGGTACCCGGCCAGCAGCGCCTCGGGCACGTCGGCCATCCCCGGCCCGTCCGGGTCCACCGGCCCGCTCACCGCTCCGCCGATGTCGGCTCGCCGATCACGGGGACGACCTCGACGTCGCCGGCCGACCCGCACCAGCGGCAGCGCACCTCCTCGACCTCGACGGCCAGGTCGCGCTCCTCCTCGACGGTCAGCTCCCCGGCCACGGTGTAGTGCCAGAAGGCGGTCGTGCGCCGGCCGGCGACCACGTCGAACCGGGTGAGGTTGCCGCAGGCGGCGCAGCGAAGCCGCTCGCCACGGCCGGGAAGGTGGTCGAGCACGCGTCCTCCTGGGGGCGAGCCGGAACGAGGTTCCGTCCAGGGTAACCGTGGTAGCCCATAAAGGGTCCAAACAACGGCTAGTTGTCTGTGATCCCTTCTCCTCAATAGGATGCTTGCCCTGTGGAAAAGATCGCCTTCACCTTCCCTGGCCAGGGCCGCATCGCCAGGAACAGCGGTGCCCCCTGGTCCGACGACCCGGCCGGCTGGCCGTTCGTCCGGGCGTCGGCGATCCTCGGCTGGGACGTGATCGAGGTCCTGGAGTCCGGCGACGCCGCCCTGTCCGACACCCGTAAGGCCCAGCCGGCCATCTACGTCCACTCCGCCGCCTGCCACCTCCTGGCCAAGGAGGAGGGGCTGCGGCCCGACCTGGTCGCCGGCCACTCCCTTGGCGAGTACGCCGCCCTGTTCGCGGCCGGCGGGGTCAGCTTCGAGCAGGGCCTCGAGCTGGTCGTGCGCCGGGCCGAGCTGGCCCACCAGGCCGGCGGCACCGGGGTCATGCGGGTCGTCCTCGGCCTGCCCGACAAGACGGTCGGCCAGCTCTGCCGCACCGTCCGGCGCCAGGTCGGCAAGGTGTTCCTGGCCAACTCCAACGCCCCCGGCCAGGTCGTCATCTCCGGCGAGTCCGAGGCGGTCGAGGAGACGGCCCGGCGAGCCATGGCCGCCGGGGCCAAGCGGGTCCTGACCCTGCCCATCGGCGGCGGCTTCCACACCCCGCTGATGCGCGCGGCCAGGCGTCCTTTCAAGGACGCCATCGACCGCATCGACCTGACCCGCCTCGAGGTCCCCCTGGTCTCCAACGCCAAGGCCCGGGTGGTCCGCAGCGGCCGCCAGGCCGGCCGCCTCCTGGCCCGCCAGCTCACCAGCCCCGTCCACTGGACCAGCTGCGTCGAGCGCCTCCGGGATCTCGGCACCACCAGCTACGTCGAGCTCGGCCCCGGCAAGGTCCTCGAGGGCCTGATCCGCCGCATCGACCCCCGAGCCGTGGTCTCCATCGCCGCCACCCCCGACGAGGTCCGCGCCCTCGCCAAATCAGCCCGCGCCTGACCCCGGGCCCAGCGCCGGGGCTCCCGGCGAGCCAGCCCGCGCCTCACCGTGGACCCGGGTTCCCGGGCCCCCACCCGGGAGGGTAGCCCGGCCGGGGCGTTGGTGCGCTGGCTCATCCACAGCCCACCGCAGCCCCGCACAGCCCACTCCACCCGCACCCAGCTGCCGCCCCCGCCCGTCCGCCCCGGGTCGCCGGCCCGCGGTCGGCGACCCCGCACCGCTCCGGCTCGGCGCTCCCAAAGTCGAGCCGAACGGCCCCCGCGTCCGGTTTGTCCCCCTGCCGCGGCGGGCTGGCTTTCGCTTACGATTGCGATCACCGCGGCCCTCGCGGTGGCCGACAGGTAGGAGGCGCGCCGTGCGAGCGCACGAGCTGGTCGAAACCGGTCGCCAGCACGTGGCCACCGGCCGGATCCGCGAGGCGATGGCCTGCTTCAAGCGGGCCGCCGACGACCCCGAACGTGGCGCCGAGGCGCTGAGCCTGCTCGCCGCCGCCTACCTGCTGCCCGGGTCGCCGGCCCCCGAGCTCGCCCTCGCCCACGCCCACCGCGCCGCCAGCCACCCGGCCGCGGGCGGCGAGCACCTGGCCCGCTGCGCCGCCGTCGCCCTCACCGCCGGCGACCCGTCGCTGGCCGAGGAGCTGGCCGGCCGCGCCGGCCGCGCCGGCGGCGGCGAGGCCCTGGCCATCCGGGCCACCGCCCTGCTGCGCCTCGGCGACCTGGCCGAGGTGCGGGCCCTGCTCGCGGGGCTGGAGCGGGCGTCGGGCCCGGCGGTGTTCTGGCGGCGGCTGGTGGTGGAGGCGTCGGCGGCCGGCCGGCTCGACATCGCCTTCACCGTCCGCCGGGCCATGCGCCGCGCCGGCCTCCGCGCCCCCGCCGTCCCCGACGTCCTCGTCCGGGCCATGGCCGGGCCGCTGTTCTTCGCCTGTCTGGCCACCGCCTCCGTGCTGGCCGTGGCCGTGCCCAACCAGGTGGCCGCGGTGGTCGCGCTCGGGTTCCTCGCCGTCGGCCTCGGCACGGCCGTGCTGGCCCGGCGCGGCTGACCAGCCGGTCCGCTGGGCGCCCCTGCGCCCGGTCTCCCCAGGTGGCCTCGAGGTGCTTGACCTCGAACACCTGTTCGTCTAGCGTCGCCTCGACAGCCCAGAGCGGACGAAGGGAACCGCAGGGATGCCCGCCGCATCCGTCGCCATCCAGGGTCGTCTCGACGACCTCGGCACCCCGCTGCTCGACGTCGAGTTCGTCGTGCTCGACCTGGAGACCACCGGCGGGTCGCCCGCCAACGACCGGATCACCGAGGTCGGCGCCGTCAAGATCCGCGGCGGCGAGGTCCTCGGCACCTTCCACACCCTGGTCAACCCCGAGGTCTCGATCCCGCCCCTGATCAGCGCCCTGACCGGCATCACCAACGGGATGGTGGCCGACGCCGAGCCGATCGAGGTCGTGCTCCCCTGCCTGCTCGAGTTCCTCGGCGGCGCCGTGCTGGTCGCCCACAACGCCTCCTTCGACCGGCGCTTCGTCCAGGCCAACCTGGAGCGCCACGGCTACCAGCGCCTGGCCAGCCGGGTCGTCTGCACGGCCCGGCTGGCCCGCAAGCTCCTCCCCCGCGACGAGGTGCCCAACGTCCGGCTGGCCACCCTGGCCGCCTACCTCGGGGCGACGGTCGCCCCCTGCCACCGGGCCCTGACCGACGCCAGGGCCACCGTGGACGTATTCCACGGTCTGCTGGAGCGGGCCGGGTCCTACGGCGTCCTCGCCCTCGAGGACCTGATCGAGTTCCCCTCGGCCAAGGCGAGCGCCAACTTCAAGAAGGTCCACCTGGCCGACCGGCTCCCCCGCTGCCCGGGGGTCTACCTGTTCCGCGACGCCGCCGGGCGGGTCCTGTACGTCGGCAAGGCCAAGGACCTCCGGACCCGGGTCCGCAGCTACTTCTCGGGCGACGGACGGGTCAAGGTCGCCGACCTGCTGCGCGAGCTGGCCGCGATCGACCATCAGCCGTGCGCGACCGAGCTGGAGGCGAGCGTCCGCGAGGTCCGGATGATCCAGCACCACCGGCCCCGCTACAACCGCCGGGGCCGCAACCCCGAGCGCTACTGCTACCTGAAGCTGACCCGCGAGCGGTTCCCGCGGCTGTCGCTGGTGCGGCGGGTCCAGGCCGACGGGGCCCGCTACCTGGGCCCGTTCGGCTCGACCGGGCAGGCGGAGCTGGTCAAGTCGGCGATCGAGGACGCCCTGCCGCTGCGCCGCTGCACCATGCGGCTGGGGGCGCGCGGGGGCGGGTCGGCCTGCGCGCTGCTGGAGCTGGGCCGCTGCCTGGGGCCGTGTGTCGGCGCCGTGGGCCAGGAGCGCTACGCCGCCCTGGTCGCCACCCTCGAGGCGGCCCTGGACGGCGACCCCGAACCCGTGCTCGGGCCGCTTCGCCGCCGCATGGCCGCCTACGCGGCCGAGCAGCGCTACGAGCAGGCGGCCGGCGCCCGGGACCGGCTGGAGGCGCTCACCCGCGCCCTGGCCGAGGCCCGCCGGGCCGCCGCCCTGGCCGGCGCCGAGGAGATCATCCTGGCGCGGCCGCACCCCGACGGCCGGGAGGTGACCGTGGTCCGGCGCGGCCAGCTGGCCGCCGTTGGCCTGGTCGCCGCCGACGACCCGCCGGGGGTGGAGCGCCTGCTGGCGGCGGCCGCGCCGCCGGAGCCGTTCGAGGGCCCGCCCCCACGCCACCTCGCCGACGAGGTCAACCTGGTCACCCGCTGGCTGGAGGGAGCCGCCGGCAAGGCCGAGCTCCTCGGCGTCCGGGGCCGCCTGGCCAGCCCGGCGGTCGGCGGCGCGCTCCTCCAGCTCCGCTACGACCCCGGCCGCCACCGCCACGCCTGGCCCCCCGGCGAGGCCCGCGGCCGCCCCGAGGCCCGTCCCTCCCGCCGCCCGACCCGCCGTCACGCCGGGACGTTCGGCACGGGATCCTGACCCGCCCGGAAATCGGTCCGTCGGCCGGCCGACCCTGAGCCGTCGCCCGGGCTGGTGCGCCACAGGAGCGAATCGGCCCGCAATCTGCGCTCGTTCGCCGCCGCCGTCGCGCCTGCTTTGCTGCCGTCCCGAATTTCGCGGCGGCGGCGCGCTTGGCCGGGCCGATGATCGCTTAGGGAGATTCGTGCCGGATTCGGTTGTCTGTGGAAGGAGCGGTAGGCTATCGCGCGTCCGGGCGGGTCGTCCGGCGAGATAGGATTTCGCCCCCGGTCCCCCACCCGCAGAAAGGGAGGTCTCCCCCGTGAGCGCGTTCGAGCCACAGCTGCCCACCGATCCGAAGGTCGACATGCCCGATTTCATGGTCGTCCTCCGGGGCTTCGACCGCCGCCAGGTGGAGATGTGGGCCGCCGAGGTGGCTCAGCAGATCGAGCAGGAACGGCAGCGGGCCGACGAGGCCGAGAAGCGCGCCTACCGGGTGCAGATCGAGCACAAGGGCGAACCGTCCTTCAGTCACCTCGGCACGCACGTGGCCAGCATCCTCGAGGAGGCCGGCCGGTCGTCCGAGAACATGCTCGCCGACGCGGCCGAGCGGGCCCAGGAGGCGATCGACGCCGCCGAGGATGAGGCGGCCGAGATCATCAAGGCGGCCGAGCACCGGGCGGGCGAGATCGAGGGCGAGGCCCGCCGGACGCTCGAGGACTCCCGGGCCGAGGGGGCGCGGGTCGAGGAGGAGTCCCTGCAGGCGGCCGAGGAGATGCGCGCCCAGGCCGAGCAGGACGCCAGGACGGTGCTGGAGGAGGCTCGCGACGCGACCGACATGATCTGGCAGGAGGCCGAGCGCGAGCGCCTCGGGGTCGAGGCCGAGACGATCCGGCTGGAGACGCTGCGGCACCGGTCCCTCGAGCAGCTCGGCCGGGTCTACGGGCACCTCGAGTCGGTGCTCGACGAGGTCCGCGCCGGCATCGGCCGGGTCGAGGAGGAGCAGGAGGATCTGGACGAGGCGACCGCCGCCGCCGCGGCCCGGCTCGGGGTCGAGCCCCCGGCCAGCTCCCCCGAGGAGAGCCCCCGGTTCCCCAGCCCCCGCGACATCGAGCAGCGCGAGCGCGACCGCGAGGACGGGATGCTCTCGGCCACCCGGCCGGAAACGCCGGCGACCCTCGGGGAGCCCGGTCCCGCCGCCACAGACGAGCTGCCCCTGGAGCCGGCCCTGACCGACAGCCCCGGCGACGGGCCCGACCGGCCCTCGTCCGGCGACGCGGAGACGCGGCCGGCCCTCGACACCGGTCCGGCCGCGACCACCCAGCCGACCCCGGCCGCCCCGGGCGACGCCACCCAGCCGGTCCCGGCCGCCGCGGACGAGCCGGACGAGGCGCCGGGCAACGGCGAGGGCGGCGCCGACGACCAGGACGCCACCCAGCGCCTGGCCCCGGTGGCCAACGGCGGCAGCAACAAGCCCCGTTCCCCCAAGCCCGTCACCAAGGAAGGCAAGGGCCGCCACTAGCGCCCTCCTCCACGCCCGGGGCGCGCCCGGCCCGACCTACACTGGCGGCGGG
>DASUPQ010000611.1 GCA_036280995.1 Actinomycetota bacterium
GGCACATTGTTGCAACGATGCGAGGTTATGACCATTCGCAGGTTGTGGCGGCCTTCGCGGCTTCCTACTTTCAAGTCAGCTTGAAAAGCCTCGTCGCCGGTCCTGCCGAGAGAAAGGAACAGGCATGACGGACGTAGCAACGCCCACGACCGAGCGCCCGACGGCCGAAGAGCCCGAGTGGAAGCCCGGCAGGGGGCCGATCGACTGGTTGGGTGGGTGGCGCGTCTGCTGGATCGGCAGCCTCGCCTTCCTCGGCCTGGCCATCGCGATCCGCATCTTCCAGCAGTTCACCGCCTGGACGATCGGGATCGACGCCGCCAGCGAGGACTTCGGCCTGTACTACCGCAGCCTGTTCATCGCCGAGGTGGTCGGCGTGACCGTGGGCACGCTGATGTGGTGGGGCTACCTGGTCCGCAAGGGCCGCACGGTGGTGCTCAAGGAGGCCAGGCACCCCGAGGAGGTCCGCCGGATCGCCGTGTTCTGGGGGCTGGTCGGGATCACCTGCGTGATCCTGTACATCATGGCCAGCTTCTGGCCCAACCAGGACGGCTCCTGGCACCAGACGGCCGTGCGCGACACCGCCCTGACCCCGGCCCACATCCCGATGTTCTTCCTGTTCTTCCCCCTCGGGATCACCTTCACCGTCGGCACCTACCTCTACGGCCGCTACTGGCTGCCCAAGGTGTACGGGGCCGAGAAGGGCTTCCCCTGGTCGTTCTTCTTCCTGATCGCCGCCTCGGTCACCGAGATGGCCCAGGTCGCCATGAACGAGTGGGGCCACAGCCTCTGGATCACCGAGGAGATCTTCGCCGTCCCGTTCCACTGGCCGTTCGTCTTCTACGGCTGGCTGGCGGCCGGGATCTTCGCCCTCTGGGCCGAGACGCTGATCCGCCTGCTCCAGATCGAGGGCGAGATCGAGGCCGAGGCCGGACAGCCGGCGGAGGAGGTCGCCTAGCGGTCCCCGGAGCTTCCTGCAGCACGCCGTAGTACCCGCCGTGACGGCGCGCGGCCGTCGCGGCGGGGTCAGGTCGAGAGCGGGAGGTTGGAACGTGGCCGTCGACTCCAAGACCCTCGAGCTCCGCCAGCTCGTCAACAAGAAGTACAAGTACATCGACCGCAAGTGGGACGCGGTCTTCTGGATCACGGCCGCCTTCGTGGTGGGCGCGGCCGCCGACATCACCAAGCAGCTGTTCGCGGGCGACTGGGACTTCTGGACCGACTGGAAGGACCGGCAGTGGTGGCCGATCATCACGCCGTTCGCGATCATCATCATCGGCTCGGCCCTGCAGTACATCCAGTGGCTGGCCTGGCGCTTCCCCACAGGGATGACCTACACGGCGGTGTGCATGTTCCTGTGCACGCTGATCGGCCGCTGGCTGCAGTGGGGCGCCTTCGTCTACTACCCGATGAACTTCGTCTGGCCGGCGACGATGGTGGCGGCGGCGATCTTCGCCGACTGGGTGTTGCTGAAAACCAAGAGCTTCGTGCTCACCTCGGTGATCGGCGGCATCTTGTTCGCGGTCACCTGGTGGATATCCAACTACATCCCAATGGCGCCGTTCCTCCAACCGGCGCAATGGATGGATCGGGTGGTGACCGTCGCCGACGTCCAGGGCATCGAGTACGTCCGCAGCCAGACCCCCGAGTACCTCCGGATCATCGAGTCCGGCTCGCTGCGGACCTTCCTCGGTGAGACGCAGTACGTCTCGCTGGTCTTCGGGGCGACGGTCGCCGTCGCCGGGTACTGGGTCGGGCAGTTCATCGGGCGCGGTCTGGCCATCTGGCCGATCGGCCGCTTCATGAAGAAGTGGTGATGACGATGCGACGCCGAATCCGCCGGGTCTTCTGGGCCACCCTCGTGGCCGGGGCGCTGCTGGTCGGGTCAGCCCCGGCCGCCTCCGCCCACGGCGAGCGGGCCCAGGAGGCGTTCCTGCGCATGCGCACGGTGGCCTGGATCGACACCACCTACTCCAGGACCACGGTCAGGCAGGGCGAGACCTTCACCATCACCGGCACGGCCAAGATCCTGGACGCCTGGCCGACCAAGCTGGCCGCCGGCGCGCCCAACACCGGCTTCATGGGGATCATCGCCCCCGGCCCGGTGGTGCTGCTGAAGGAGCGGACCATCAACGGCGTGTCGGCGCCGACCCGCATCGACATCCGCCGCGGTGGCATCTACGAGTTCAGCATGACCGTGGCCGGGCGCCGCCCCGGCAGGTGGCACGTGCACCCGTCCTTCTCGGTCAAGGGCGCCGGCACCCTGCTCGGCCCCGGCGAGTGGATCACCGTCGAGGAGAACCCCGACGGCTTCACCAACGACGTGCAGCTGGTCGGCGGGGGCACCGTCAACCTCGAGAACTACCAGCTCACGCCCGTCTGGATCTGGCTGATCCTGACCTTCCTGATCGGCCTGGCCTGGATGATCTACTGGACGGTCCCCAAGCGGACGGTGACCAACCTGGCCGTGACCAGCCAGATCCCGCTCAACACGGACGGGATGGAGTACGGGCTGATCACCAAGAAAGACCATCGCAACATGAACCTGTTCGTCCTCGGGACGGTGCTGCTGCTGGTGGTCGGCTGGATATGGCAGTCGGCGGCCTTCCCGGACAAGATGCCGCAGCAGATCATCCAGTTCGCTCCGCCCGAGCCGGCCATCGCCAGCGCGCCCGCGCTGGCCGAGTCGGCGGTGGGCTCGGCCACCTACGACGCCGCCAGCCAGACCCTGACCGTCGAGACGGACATCACCAACCTCAGCCAGGAGCCCGTCAACCTGACCCAGTTCACGACCACCACCCTCAGGTTCACCACCGGGTCGGCGGCCGGGCCGGGGGTTCTGCAGGTCACACCCGATTCGACGATCCAACCGGGGTCGGCGCCGACCAGGGTCACCCTGACCATGAAGGATCCCGCCTGGGAGACCGAGCACCTCGTCCCCATCGGCGAGTCGCAGCTGCTGGTCACCGGGGTCATGGTGTTCGAGACGGCCGACGGCCAGAAGAACTACACCGAGCTGGAAGCCAACCTCACCCCACGATTCGACTAGTTACGGAGCGGCATGCCGGGTTACACGGTTGCGCACATGGGAGGGATCGACGAGCTCGCCATCATCTGGATGCCGCTGGTGATGGGGATCGGCCTGTGGCTGATCTTCCGCACCGGCAAGGACGAGACGAGCCAGGACGCGACGAGCCAGGAGGACGCGGAGATGACGGAGGAGCAATGACCATCCTCTTCGTGGCCGCGCCGATCGTGATGGCCATCGGGCTGTACCTGATCCTGCGCTTCACCAAGGAGCCAGGGGCGGACGACCCAGGGATGCCGGAGGAGCGATGAGCCAGCTGCTCGCCCACGGCGGCATGTTCGCGGCCAGCAACAGCCTGCTGGTGTTCCTGCCGTTCATCGTCGCCGGGGCGGGCCTGGCCTTCATCATCCGGGCCTTCAGCGACAAGATCGACCGCAAGCCCGACGACGGCGTGGCCCGGCTGCCCACGCTGGAGGAGCGGCCTCTGTACCACGTCCACATGCAGATCCGTTCCGGGAGCAAGCCGTCCAGCGCGTCGCGGGCGGCCGGGCCGACGGTGGCCAAGCTCCCGGCACGGCGATGAGCCTCGAGACAGGAGCGGGACGATGGCGGGAATCCTGTTCGCAGTCCTGATCTTTCTGGCGACGATCGCCTGTATCGGCATCGTCATCTGGGGCTCGGAGCCGCCCTCCTGACAGCGACGCCACCGGGTCCGCGACCGGTCGCCTCCCTCGAACGCACCCTCGAGCGGGGCATCATGACCGGCATGGTCGCGGCCGCGGTCATGGCCCTGTTCTCCATGGTCGCCGCGGCCGCCGACCTCGGCGTGTACGGCCGGCTGTACCTGGTCACGGCCATCGTCGAGCCGGGCCCGCTGGAGGTCTCGATGGCCCAGGCCGAGGCCGGGACGGGGGCCTTCCTGGAGGTCGGCGGGGCCGCGGCCGGCCTGGCCGTGCACCTGGCGATCGGGGCCGGCTTCGGGGCGGTGTTCGCGCTGCTGGCCCGCGGCCTGCACCTGCGCGGCCTGGCCGCGCTGGCCGCCGGAGCCGGCTACGGCCTGGCCGTGATGGCGCTCATGGGGCTGCTGGTGCTGCCCGCGGCCGCCGGGCAGACGGCCGGCGGCCAGCTGATCGCCGACGCCCCGCGCCTGCTCGGCTGGCCGGTGTTCGCCGTCGAGCACCTCCTGTACGGGCTCACCCTCGGCCTCTTCGCGTTCCGCGGAGAGGTACGCAGCCCCTATGCGGCCCAACAGGCCAAGCGCTAAGCTAAGGCGTTGGAGCCGGTCCCCGCCGGAAGGAAGGGGCTGCCGTGCCGGAGACGACCAACGGGGGGCAGAGCCGCCGCGCCTCCGGCCGGGTGCTGTCAACGGCCCAGCACGCCTTCCAGGCGCTGGAGATCATCTCCCAGAACCCGCGGGGCATCCCCATCAAGGCCCTGGCCCGGCGGCTCAACATCAGCCTGTCGTCGGGCTACTACCTGATCAGCTCCATGCGCGAGCAGGGGCTGGCCGAGGTGTCGCCGGCCGGCCCCGGCCTGTACACCCTCGGGCCCAAGGTGAGCCTGCTGTACGAGGGCTACATCGCCGCCTCCGCCCAGCCCGAGCGGCTCACGCCGCTGCTGGAGGAGCTGCGCGACCGCGCCTCGGCCCGGTCGTATTCGGCCCGCTGGAGCAACGGCGACCTCGAGGTGGTGCAGATCCGCGGCCGGCGTGGGGCCAGGGAGCTCCAGGAGGTGACCAAGGGCTTCCGGGGGGCGGCCCACAGCCTGGCCCTCGGCAAGCTGTTCCTGGCCCAGCTGCCCGAGGAGCAGTGGTCGCCGTACCTGCACGGCCCCGCCTACAAGCGCTACACCCCGGCGACCATCACCAGCCCGGTGGCGCTGCGCCGGCACCTGCTGGCGGTGCGCGAGCGCGGGATCGCCTTCGACGTCCAGGAGTTCACCAACGGCGCCTGCTGCATCGCCGCCCCCGTCCGGGATTCCCGCAACGCGCTGGTGGCCGCGCTGGGCATCTCGGTCCCGGCCAAGCGCTTCGAGGCCGAGCAGCGGTCCCTGGTCCGGGTGGTCCGCGATCTGGCCGCCGAGGCGTCGATCGAGATGGGCGCCTAGCTCCTAGCGGATCCCGAACCGGGCCCTGACCCGGGGGCGGACCAGGACGATGGCCAGGCCGAAGTCGATCACCCAGCGCAGCACGCCCGGGACCAGGACGGCGTCCAGCACCAGCACGGCCAGGGCCAGGGGCCATGCCCAGCGCTGCTTCCTGTGCAGGCCGATGGCGGCCGCGATCAGCCCGGCGGCCAGCAGGACGGCCACCGGCACCCCGGTGCCCGAGGTCGCGCGGAAGGTGGCCGAAGCCAGCAGGAGGACCACCCCGACGGCCTTGATGACGAACACCACGACCACGATGCTGACCAGCTGGTCGGCCCGCTCGTGCTCGTCGGTCGTCATCATCCCGATCGTATCCGGTGGGTCGCGCTGGCCTCCACCCGCAGGTCGTCGACCATGACGGTGGCCCGGGGGGACCCGCGGGGGAGGACGACCTCGACGGCCAGGGCGGTGCCCGGCCGCTGGGCCTCGTGGGCGACCTCGACCCGCCGCCAGCCGCGGTCGGGGAGCAGGGCCCCGATGGTGTCGGCGGCGAAGCGCCGCCCGCCGGCGACCTCCAGCAGGGTCACCTGGACCAGGGTGCCCGGCTGGCTGGCCCGGACCCGGAGGGTGGCGGCGTAGACCCGTCCCGGCGTGCACCCGGCCATCCCGGCCGCGGCCATGCCCTGGTTCCCGGGGCCGGTGGGGGTGAAGCCGGCCGGCACGGTCCGCTCGACCCGCGCCCCCCCGACGGAGGTCCAGGCCGCCGGCGGCCTGGTCGTCTCCGGTGGGGGAGCGGCGGCCGGAGGGTCCGGCGCCGGGGCGCCCGGCCGCCCCAGCATCTGCCCGACCAGCACGGCGATGGTGAGCACGATCGCGACGGCGGCCAGCAGCCACTCCGCGACCAGATGCTCACGGGCATCCGTCCTGGACCGCCTGACGCTGGCGAGGTGCCGAGGAGGGTGCCAGTTCGGGCCCCTTCCCATACCAGCCGATGGTCGCGGCCCCCGCCAACGCGCCGCTAACCGGCGACCAGGCCGGCCAGGGCGTCCGAGAACGGCCGATCTCAGCCCTGCCGGGCCGACGCCTCCCGCAGGTCGGCCGCGGTCGGGGGGTCGGCGCCGGGGCGGGTGCAGGTGATGGCGGCGGCCAGGACGGCCTCGTCGGCCAGCTCGCTCAGGGTGGCGGCGTCCATCGCCCGGAGGGCGTCCCGCCGGGCCCCGCCGAGCAGGTGGCGGCGGTGCAGGCCGGCCAGCAGGGCGGCCATGCAGGCGTCGCCGGCGCCGACGGTGTCGACCACCTCGACCGCCCGGCCGGGGCGGCCCAGCACGCCCGCCTGGCGGGTCGCGGCCAGCAGCCCGGCCGGGCCGAGGGTGATCACCACCATCGAGGGGCCCTTGGCCAGCCAGGCCTCGGCCACCTGCTCGGGGGCCCGTCCGGGGAGCAGCCAGTCCAGGTCGTCGGCGCTGGCCTTGACCACGTCGGCCAGGGCGACCAGGGACTCGATGCGGCCGCGGACGGCGTCGGGGGAGCCCATCAGCAGAGGCCGGCAGTTGGGGTCGTAGGTCACGGTCATGGACTGGCGGGCCCCGGCCAGCAGCCGCTGGAGCACGTCGGCTCCGGGCGGCATGGTGAGCGCGATCGACCCGGCGTGCAGGGCCACGACCCCGCCGTCGAGGGCCCCG
>DASUPQ010000612.1 GCA_036280995.1 Actinomycetota bacterium
GTTCCGGGAGACAGGTTGCCGTCGAGGACCACCAGACCTGCCGTTGCGATGACGTCTCGTGCTCTGTTGACCTCCGCTGGGCCCAGCTCACTGGTCGCTGCCATGTCGGCGACAGCCGACACCAGTTCCCCGTCACAGTCCAGCAGCGCCACGTACGTGCCGGTCGGCAGGTCGGTCCGGTGCACGTACTCCAGGCGCACACCAGCCGCACCGGTCTGGTTAAGCAGGCTCTCCCCCGCGGCATCACGGCCCACGGCGGCGACCAGGAAGGTGCGGGTGCCGAGCCTGGCCAGGTTCTCGGCGACGTTGCGGCCAACACCCCCAGGTGTCATCGAGCCGTGCCCGGGGTTGCTCGTGCCCTGCCTGACCCGCTCTGCGCTGCGCGCCTTGACGTCGACATTGGCTCCGCCGACCACGACGACCCCCGGCCGGTCACCGAGGACATATCCCCGTCCGACGATGACACCCTTCTTGCCAAGGTTGGACAGGTGGACGTTGACAGCGGCACGTGACATGCCGAGCCGGGCCGCGATCTCCTCGGATCCGATCATCGGATTGCCCCGCAGGAGAGCAACGACCTGCTGCTCCCGAACCGTCAGTCTCACACTTAGCAGAGTAAGGCGTTCTTAGTGCACTTAAGCTGCTCCCCCGCGCCGACCGACCGGAGCGGGTCGAGGGTCGACAGCGAAAGCAAACGCCGCCAAGCTCCAGAGGGTGGCCAGGGGCCACGGGGGGAGCCCCTGACCGCGAAGAGAGACGCTACTTCACGTTCGCTCGCTGCGGAAAGCACTCTCGCTGATCCGCTGAGCCGTCTGCCCGATATCGTCCATTCCCAGTCGCCCTGGTCCCGCTAGGCTTCTTCGACCGCTACTCCGTGGCGCGAGTCGCGGTGCGCTGCAGCAACGTGCGCTCCCTGCTGGAGACACTCGGGACGGAACCGTTGACCCCAACCTGGCATGCCTACTCGTCCAGGCTGGTCGGCCGAGGCGGTGAGTTCGACCGCCTGCGCCGGCTGCTGGAGGGCATGGAGAGGACCACCACCGGGCGGATGGCGCTCGTCCACGGCGAGGCCGGGGTGGGCAAGTCACGGCTGGTTCGGGAGGCCACCGCGGTGGCCCGGCGAGCCGGCATCAGTGTATTCGCCGGTCGGGCCGTGCCGTCCGGCGATGCGTACCGCCCGCTCGCCGACGCGCTCAGCGTCGCGTTGCGAGGCCGTCCGTTGCCTCGGGAGAACGGCCTGCGGCCGTATCTGCCGGCCCTGTCCGCACTGCTTCCCGATGCCGGCATCGAGGGACGGTCCGAACCGAGCGGCGGGGTCATCCTGGGCGAGGCGATCCTGCGGCTGGTGACTGCACTGGCCGGCCCGCGCGGCGCCATGCTGGTGCTGGAGGACCTGCACTGGGCCGACCTCGACACCCTCGACGTGCTGAGCTACCTGGCCGATGCGGCGACCACCTCGCCGGTGGTGCTCGTGGCGACCGCCCGGGACGAGCCGGACCCCCCGCAACGGTTGCTCGACCTCGCGCGGGCCTGCCAGGCCGACGTCATCCCGCTGGACCGCCTCAGCCCGCTGGACGTGCGCGGGGTGGTGGAGTCATGCCTGTCGGCGGCCCCGCCGGACGAGCTGGTGGGGTTCGTCATCGAGCATGCCGACGGCTTGCCGTTCCTGGTCGAGGAGCTGCTGACCGGGCTGGCCGCGGTCGGCGCGCTGGATCCGGACGGGACCCTGACCGGCCCGCTCACCGCGAACGTGCCGCGGACGTTCGCGGCCACCGTGCGCCGCCGGCTGGCCGGCCTGGACCCGAGTGCGCGCGCGGTGGTGGAGACCGCTGCGGTTCTCGGCCGCCGGTTCGACTGGCGGCTGATCCCGGAGATCACCGGGCTGGCCGAGACGGCGGTGCTGGCCGGCCTGCGGTCTGCGGTGGCCACCGGCCTGGTCGTGGCGCACGACACCGACACCGACACCTTCCGGTTCCGGCACGCGCTGACCTGCGACGCGGTGCGCACCGACCTGCTGCCGCCGGAGCACCAGGCGCTGGCCCGGGCCGCCGCTGCGGTCGTCGAGCGGCGCGAGCCGGAGGCAGGCGACCTGGCGGCCGGGCTGTGGATGGCGGCAGGAGAGGACGCCCGGGCCGCCGAGCTGTACCTGTACGCCGGCTTGCAGGCTCGTCGCCGGGGCGCGCTGCACACCGCGGACGCCCAGCTGACCCGCGCCGCGACCCTGGCCGTGGACAAGCCGGCACTGCGCCGGGAGGCGGAGGCGGTGCTGGTCGAGGTGCTGGCCGATGCCGGCGACACCGACCGGGCGCTGGCGCTGGGCGAGCGGATGCTGGCCCGCGGAGAGACCTGGGTCCGGCTGACGCTGGCCGAGGTGGCGGCCGAAGCCGGCAGGTGGGACGTCGCCGCCTCCGGGCTGATCGCGCTGCCGGACACCGGCGATCCGCGGGCCAGCGTGCTGGCCGCTCGGCTGGCGCACGAACGGGGCCAGCCGGAGAAGGCGCGGAGCATCGCCGAGCTGGCGCTCGCCGAGGCCGAGAAGCGCAACCAGTGGTCGGTGGCATGCCAGGCGCTGGAGGTGATGGGCCGCACCGCGCGGGTGACCGACCTGGAGGCGGCCCGGGACGCGTTCCTGGCCGCCGAGCGGCT
>DASUPQ010000613.1 GCA_036280995.1 Actinomycetota bacterium
CCCGCGACCGGACGGGACCGGAATCCCCTAATGCTCACGAGATTGCTCACGGGACGGACCGCGACACCCTGGGATGAGCGGATACAGGATGGGACGACGCTTCGGCATCCGCCCCAGCTTGAAGGCCTGCTGGAAGCCAGGAGAGCACCCGCCAGCACAGCGCGTGGGCAATTTAGGTCCCGGTGGGGCAACCCGTGGGGGTTCGAATCCCCCGCTCGCACACCCCTCTGACCAGGTGCTTCGCGCTTCACCTCCTTGTGGAGAACCGCTGCGGATGGACTGGTCTGCCGTCCGGCCAGGTGAACCGAGGCCCGGGTCCTGCCAACGCGGCCCTACGGCCAGGCGCTCCTCGGCCTGGCGGGCGCGGTGCTGACACAGGGCCGCCACCGTGGCCGGGTCGAGGGCCAGCGAGCGCCGGCCCTTGGCCGTCTTGGGCTCCGGGATGTGGACCTCGTAGTTCACGACGACGCGGGGCCGCCGCGGTGGGACGCGGCCGGCCTGCAGATTGACGTCGGACCAGCGGAGGAGTTCGGCCGCATGCCTCGATCGCGCTTGACTCTGGCCCGCTGGCCTGCCGGTCGGATCGTAACGCTCGCCTTGCTGACCGGGGTGGCGGTAGGGACTTGCACTGGCTGGAAGGTCGAGTGGAGCGCCGTCAGACCGCCCCGAGGACGCAGGCGACGGCGCCAGGTGGTTGGCATGATGGCCGGGCTGGCCGCACGAGGCGCACCCGAACGCAGCGCGACCCAGCACAAAGCCAGGGTCGCGACGATCACCAGAGGTACAGCACATGGAAGAGGGCTACACGCAGCTTGGCACCGTGCTGACAGACCAGCGTCCCGAGGACAGTGAGGGAGATGGCGTCATCGTCGTCGGCCGCTTCAAGGGCGACCCCTACGACGGCGTTCAGCTCAGCTACGACGCTGGCCGGCGAAACCTGTACCTGACCCCAGAGGGGGCGCTGCGCCTGGCCTTCCTGCTCGCGGCGGCGGTCGAAAGGGAGATCGACATCCGGTAGGGATCCACTAGGTGAAGCGCTGGACGAACGCGAGGGCGGTGTCGGCGACCTCGCGCCAGCCGCTGTCGATGGTCAGCGCGTGGCCGTGGCCCTTGATCTTGACGATCTCGGTCACGCCCGGGTTGTCCTGCTGCTGCTTGTAGGAGGCGTTGACGATCGCCCAGGGGACGGTATGGTCCAGCTCGCCGGAGATGAGCAGCAGCGGCCCACGGTCGGGGTTCTTGGTGTCGACCTTGTCCTCGGTCCAGGGATTCAGGTTGGCCGCCGCCGCCTGCCACAGCGCCTTGCCGGAGGCCGGCACCGCGAAGTCCTCGTACAGCTGCTTGGCCTCCTCCTCGCTGACGGCGTTGGCGAAGCCGTAGCGGAACTGCTCGAAGGTGAGCGGCACGGCCCGGTTGCGGTTGGCCGGGTTGCGCAGCACCGGTGAGCTGGACTTGAGGGTCGAGATGGGCAGCGGCAGCACCCCCCGGAAGGGGGCCGGGTCGATGGCCACCGACACCGCGGCCAGGCCCCGCCCGGCCAGGATCTGGGTCAGGAGCCCGCCAGTGGAGTGGCCGATGATCGCCGGCTTGCGGTCCAGCCCGCGGATGATCGTCTCGAAGTGGTCGGCGACTTGGCCGATCGACTTGCCGGCGAACACCTCGGGGTGCTCGGCGGCCTCCTCGACCGTCTCGGGGTCGTCCGGCCAGCCGGGGGTCAGGGCCACATAGCCGTTGTCCTCGAACAGCTTCGCCCAGCGGTCCCAGCTGTTGGGCAGCAGCCACAGGCCGTGGACGAACACCACCGGCGGGCGCCCGGTCTGGTTGGCGCGCTGGCACTGCTCCAGCTCGTACTCGGTGATTGTCTTGCCGTCCGACGGGGCGCTCGACCCTGCATCGGTCATGGCAGTTCTCCTCGCTCACGCGGGACAAGCAACCGACACCCCACCATAGAGGGACGACGCCGGTGCTGACTACAGTCAGATGACTGCACCTGGCGGCCGGGGTGGCGGGGGTACGAGGCTGCTAGGTCTGTCAACTGGGTCGCTACGACGGCTCTGCGACGTGCCGCCGTTCCTCGATACTGCCTGGCGGGTCTGACCTGCCCCAGGCGACAGCGGTCAGGCGTGCGGCGGGTGGGTGTCGTGCTCGGCCTGGATCGCCACCATGGTGGCGGGGTCGAGCTGGCTGCCGGCAGGAAACGCCTCGGCCAGGCGCTCAAAGTACCGTTCGAAGCCGGCGGGGGCGTCCACCTCCACCAACCGCGCTACGGCGTCGCTTGGGTTGGCGGAGGTATGGGCGATCCCGTGGGGAACAAGGGCGAAGCTGCCGGCTGGGGCGGTGAGCTGTCGCTGCTCCACGGTGAACACGACCGTGCCCTCCAGGACGTACATGGCGTGATCCAGCTGGTCGTGCACGTGCACGGGAGGGCCGGGAAAGTGGGCGTCGAGTCGATGCTCCATGACGCTGAAGCGCCCCTCGGTGTCGTCGGTCACCGCCTTGAGGGTCGTCGTGTTCGGTCCGACCACCAGCTGCCGGCCCTCACCGGGACCGAGGAAGACCACGTTTGCCATCTCGTGCTCCTTGGAGCGCCACGTACTGGCGGCACTCTAGGCGATCGGGTCGGCCCACTGCCTCGGCGGCGTCACCCGGCCCTGATCACCTCGACGCCGCGCAGCCGGCGATCTGCTGTCGGCTGGCCAGCCGGCGCAGCTCGGCCCGCAGCTCCTCGGGCGCCCCAACGATCAGCGCCTTGAGCTGGTTGGGGGGCGCGCACCTTGGCTCGGCAGGCGCCGTGGCGGGTGGCCAGCAGCACCCGCAGCCCCTCCCGGTCACCACGGCGACATGGACTGAGCGGATAGTCCTCGATCAAGGCCTGGCCTGCCGCCCGGACCGCGTCCAGGGCATCGCTCTTGGCACCGGTCCGGCGGGCTGGTCGCTTGGGCCGGCCGACCTCCACCACCTGCTCGCCCCGGGCCTGCAGGAGAACCCGGTGAGCCCGGCGCCGT
>DASUPQ010000614.1 GCA_036280995.1 Actinomycetota bacterium
ACGATCTTCGCACTGCTCGGCCCGAACGGCGCGGGAAAGACGACGATCGTGCGCATCCTGTCCACGCTGCTCAAGCCCGACGCGGGGACGGCCACCGTCGCCGGCTTCGACGTCGCCACGCACCCGGCGGACGTGCGGGAGTCCATCAGCCTCACCGGGCAGTTCGCCGCCGTCGACGAGATCCTCACCGGGCGCGAGAACCTGATCCTGATGGCCCGGCTGCGGCGCGTGAAGGACGCCGCCCAGACTGCGGATGACCTGCTGGCCCGCTTCCAGCTCATGGATGCGGCCAAGCGGAGGGTGGCGACGTACTCCGGAGGCATGCGCCGCCGCCTGGACATCGCCATGAGCCTCATCGGGAACCCACCGGTGATCTTCCTGGACGAGCCGACCACCGGGCTCGACCCTCAGGCGCGCATCGAAGTGTGGACCGGCGTCAAGGAGCTCGCCGGACAGGGCACGACGGTGCTGCTCACCACGCAGTACCTGGACGAGGCCGAACAGCTGGCCGACCGGATCACGATCCTCCACGAGGGTCGGATCATCGCCAACGGCACCCTCGCCGAGCTCAAGCAGCTGCTCCCGCCCGCCAAGGTCGAGTACGTCGAAAAGCAGCCGACCCTCGAGGACGTCTTCCTCGCCATCGTCGGTGCCGCCGGCAAGGACGGCGACGTCGGCCAGACGCCGGCAACGACGGCGGCCTCGGCACCGACGAGTAAGGAACAGCGATGACCAAGCGCTTTCTCGGTGACACCGCCCTCCTGACGGGACGGTCCCTGCGCCACATCACGCGCAGCCCGGACACCATCATCACGACCACGATCATGCCGATCGCCTTCATGCTGCTGTTCGTCTATGTGTTCGGCGGCGCGATCAGCTCAGGGTCGGATTCGTATGTGGACTACCTGCTGCCCGGCATCCTGCTCGTCACGATCGCCTCGAGCATCTCCTACACTGCCTTCCGGCTTTTTATGGACATGAAGAGCGGCATCTTCGAGCGATTCCAGTCCATGCCGATCGCACGGTCGTCGGTGCTCTGGGCGCACGTGCTGACCTCGCTGGTCGCCAGTCTGATCTCGGTCGTGGTCGTCGTGGGTGTCGCCCTCCTCATGGGCTTCCGCTCCGGGGCAGGCGTGCTTGCCTGGCTCGCGGTCGCCGGCATCCTGATCCTGTTCACCTTGGCGTTGACCTGGCTCGCCGTCATCGCCGGCCTGTCGGCGAAGACCGTGGACGGCGCGAGCGCGTTCTCCTACCCGCTGATCTTCCTGCCGTTCATCAGCTCGGCGTTCGTCGCCACCGCAACCATGCCCGGACCGGTGCGCGCCTTCGCCGAGAACCAGCCGGTGACGTCCATCGTCAACACGATCCGCGACTTGTACGCGCAGCAGCCCGTCAGCACCGACATCTGGATCGCCCTGGCCTGGTGTGTCGGCATCCTCATCGTCGCGTACGCCCTCGCCATGGCCACCTACCACCGCAAGATCGCCTAAGGATGTGTCCACGGCGGGCATGCTCCGGGGGCCACGGCACCGGGTCACCGAACGGCGGCCAGTTGCCACCGACGGCGCGCCTGCAAGAAGAACGGCCGCAGCAACGTACGATATCGGGGGATGATCGACTCGCCTTGTTCGGCAAGGGATGTGCTCGGAGAAGTCTGGATCGAGGCGTCTACATCAGCCGGCTGACCAGCAGTTTCAGGTCGCTGACGGTCGTGCGGTGATGAGCGTGTCGAGCCGCACAGCGGTCCACTGAGCACATCCCTTCCAGGAAGCGACGAGGCGTTGCGGTTCGGGTCTTTGGGCCTGAGCGGATGCGGTCATCGACGTCCGCGGCCTTGAGTGCATCCAGGACCTCCAGCAGTGCCGACTGGTCAAGGACCACCGTGCGGTGTGCCCGTTCGCGCGCACTATCGGTCTGGTCTCGCTGACCATCGCACGGTGAACGCTTCGACGCAGACAGCCACGTCGTTGAGGCCTCGCTACCTCCATCACTCGGTGGGACGCCACCCGGAATACTGGGGAGCTTCTCTTGGCCGTCGGTTCCCGTGTTGTGTCCGATGCCACCAAGCTCGGCTCTGTGGCGTGCTTCTCTGTGTGCTCATATTGGAGAGACGGAGGCGATGACTGCCGGCGGCAGCTTCGAGGAGTTCTACACCGGAGCGGTCAGCCGGCTCCTCGGCCAGCTGTTCCTGGTGACCGGCGACCTGCATGAGGCCGAGGAGGTCGTGCAGGAGGCGTTCGCCAGGGCGTCGGTGCGCTGGTCATGGCTGCGGGACTACAACGCGCCCGAAGCGTGGGTGCGCCGGGTGGCCATGAACCTGGCCGCCGATCGCGCCCGTAAGCTGCGCCGCCAGGCCAGAGCGATCCTGCGGATGGGGCCTCCGCCTGCGACGCACGAGGTGTCGGTGGAGACGCTGGCGCTGGTGGAGGCGCTGGGCGCCCTGCCGGTCCGCCAGCGCCAGGCGATCGTCCTGCACCACCTGGTGGGTCTGCCCGTCGAGGAGGTCGCCCAGACGCTGCGGGTGCCGGCCGGGACGGTGAAGAGCCTGCTGTCCCGCGGCCGGCGGGCCCTGGCGGCCCGGCTAGGGGAGGCGGAGGAGGTGCGGGACCGCCCATGAGCGACCTGCAGACCCGGCTCCAGCGGGCGGCTGATGAGGCCGCCCGCCACGGTCGCATCCCAGGACCCGAGGCGGTGATCCGGCGGGGACGTCAACGGCGACGGCGCCTGGTCGGCGGGACGGCCTCGCTGGTCGTCCTGGTGCTGGTGGTGGGGGCGTTGGGTACCGGCCGGCTGGCCAGCCGCCAGGCCCCCCTCGCCCCGACCCCGACCACCGCCCCGACAGCCACCGCCCCGACGACCACCTCAGTCACCCGGATCCCCGCGGTCGGCAAGAAGGTCGTCCCCCTCGATGTCCAGGTCCACCTCGGGCCATCTGGATTCCCCGACCGCTGGGGGATGGCCAGCGACCTGACCAGCCAGATGCAGAGATGTGAAGGCGGCACGGCCCAGATCCGGCTGTGGGCCCAGGTGCTGGGGAAGACCTGGGTCCTGGCCGCCAAGGAGCCACTCCCAGGCAAGAACTGGATCTGCTGGGCAGACGGCCTCTGGAGTAAGGACGGCGGTTCGCTGTCCGCTGGCCACGGCGGCCCCAAGGACCGGCTCACGCTGCTGCAGGCCAGTCAGCTGGGCGACCCCATCGCCGGTAAGGGCGAGCTGGCGGTGGTGGGTGGCCCGGTCACCAGACAAGCGGTCCGGCTAAGGATCCTGTTCCGGAACGGACCCCCGATCGACCTCGCGCCGTTGGACGCCGGACCCCAGTTCCCGGTCAAGTTCTACGCCGTGTTTTACCTGCAACCAGCCAAGACGGCCTGGATGCCCGAACGCGTGGTCGCCTACGACAAGGCGGGCCACCGCATCGCCGAGTGCTATGCCACGACTCGCGAGGGTGACGTCTGTGATCGCCCTCCAGGCGCCCCCCAGCAACCATGACACCGGCAGTTTTCCATCGTGAGGATGCCGGTCTGCGAGACACCCGTTAGGGGTCCCTGCTCGGCTATTTTGGCGACTGTGCTGCTTGCTCTGTCGCCTGGTGAGGGCGTGGTTCCGCTGATCGCAGGCGCTCGGCTGATCATCGGTTCCTTCCGACCAGGAAGTAGGTGACCAGCTCGCCCATGCCCCTGATGGGGATCGGTCCCCGCCGCTGGAACCGGTAGCCGTCCCGCAGCCGCTGGTAGGTGCGCTCGGTCACCTGGATGCAGCCGGCGATCCCGTGCGACTCCATGCGGCTGGCGGTGTTGACGGTGTCGCCCCACAGGTCGTAGCTGAACTTGGTGGTGCCGATCACCCCGGCTTCCACCGGGCCGGTGTCGATCCCGATGCGGACGGCCAGCGGCTGGCCGCTGGGATCGGCGCGGCGGGCCACCTCCTCACGGATCCCCAGCGCCATCTCGGCGATCGCCTCGGCGTGGTCGGGGCGCGGCTGGGGCAGCCCGCCGGCGACCATGTAGGCGTCGCCGATGGTCTTGATCTTCTCCAGCCCATGGCGCTGGGCGAGCCGGTCGAAGGCCGAGAACAGCTCGTTGAGGGCGGCCACCACCTGGGCCGGGCCGACCTGCCGGCTGCGCCGGGTGAAGTCGACGATGTCGGCGAACAGCACGGTGACCTCGGGGAAGGCGTCGGCGATCACCCCCTCACCGGCCTTGAGCCGGGCCGCGATTGGGGCGGGCAGCACATTCAGCAGCAGCCGCTCGGACCGCTCCTGCTCGGCCAGCAGCAGGCGATGCTCCCGGTCCAGCGCCTGGCGGCTGCGCACCGCCTCGCCCAGCACCAGCACGGCAGCGAACATGGCCGCATTCGACAGCGCATCCCCCAGCAGGGTCAGCGGCGTTCTCGTCTCTTGTGCAAGCGGGGAGAGGGCGTAGGCGAGCGGCGTGATGACGAACCAGGCGGCGATCAGCAGCGACCAGCGGCGGTGGCCGGCGGCCCAGGCGGTGGCCAGGGCCACTGACAGCGGGATCGCGCGATAGGTGCTGGTGTAGTTGGCTACGTAGATCTGCAGGGTCGCCGCCGACGCCAGCAGCACGGCCAGGGGCCAGCGCCGCCGGGCCAGCGCCAACGCGGCGATGGTCAACCCGCACGCGTAGGCCAACGCGTCCGGTCGGGCGCCCGGCGCCGGCGCCACGCGGATCCCGATCGTGTTCGCGACCGCCAGCGCCACGGCCAGGCCTGCGTCGATCACCGGCGCGGGTAGGCGCTGCAGCCGCTGGCGCAAGGCCGTCACATCCAGGTCTCCAGGGTCGTGCTCGGTTACCTTACCGTTGGTAGTGGTTGCGCTGCCGCCGGGTGGAAGGTGTAGTTCCACTCGCCGTGAAATGCCTACGCCAGCGGCACCGCCGCCAACTCCTCATCGCGCACCCTGACCCCCAGCGGGTAGCGGCCGCGGTCCAGCTCGGGCGCGGACCCGCAAGCCCGTGTGCGTGGTGGTCGCCCCGATCGGCTCCATGATCACCTCGTGCTTGTCAGCGGGCGGCCGCGCCAGTTCATCGAGATCACGCTGGAGCAGCC
>DASUPQ010000615.1 GCA_036280995.1 Actinomycetota bacterium
GAGGGCCGCGCGCAGCTCGGCGTCGCCGGCCCCGGGGCGGGCCAGGGACAGGTTGTCGCGCAGGGTGCCGGCGAACACGTGCTGCTCCTGGGTGACGAGCACGACGTGGCCGCGGAGCTCGTCAAGGGACAGCTCGACCAGGCCGACTCCGCCGACGGTCACCGACCCGGACCGGGGCGCGTTGACGCCGGCGAGGAGGCGGCCGAGGGTCGACTTGCCGGCGCCGCTGGGGCCGACCACGGCCAGCCGCTCCCCCGGGCGCAGGTCGAGGTCGACCCCGTGGAGGACGTCGCGGCCGGGGGTGTAGGCGAAGCGGACGTGGCGGGCGACCAGCCGCTCGCCGTCCGGGTGGTGGCCGGTGACCTCCCGGTCGGCCGGGACGTGGGCGACCCCGAGGAGGCGGGCGAAGGCGGCCCCGCCGATCTGGAGGTGGTCGAGCCAGGACAGGATCACGTCGAGGGGGTCGACCAGCTGGCGCATGTAGAGGGCGACGGCGGTGACCTGGCCGACGCTGGCCAGCCCGCGGGCGTGGAGCAGGCCGCCGGCCAGCACGGCGGTCGCCACCGGGAGCAGATAGGCGCCCTCGATCGCCGGGAACCACACCGTCCGCAGGAACAGGGTGTAGCGCTCGGCCCGGTACTCCTCGCGGATGTCGTCGTCGGTGCGGCGGATGCGGCGCTCCTGGAGCCGCAGCGCCTCGATGGTGCGGCCCCCCTCGACCGTCTCGGCGACCCCGCCGGTGAGCCGCGACCAGGCCGCCATCTCGCGCAGGTAGCCGGCCGGGGCCCGGCGCAGGTACCAGCGGGTCGACAGCCACAGCAGCGGCACCACGAACAGGCACGACGGCACCGTGACCCAGGGGGAGGCGAGCAGCGACGCGGCCACGGTGAGGGCGACGGTGACCACCGCGATCAGGGTCTCGGGCACGGCGAAGCGCACCACCTCGGCGACGTCCTCGACGTCGCGGGTGGAGCGGGCCAGCAGGTCGCCGGTGCCGGCCTCCTCGACCGTGCCCAGG
This sequence comes from Actinomycetota bacterium, assembly GCA_036280995.1. Taxonomy (NCBI): domain Bacteria; kingdom Bacillati; phylum Actinomycetota; species Actinomycetota bacterium. The sequence continues at coordinate 1,019 of DASUPQ010000615.1, forward strand.
GGCAGGGCGAGCACGCCGTCCAGAAACTCCTCGCGCAGCTCGGCCAGCACCCGCTCGCCGAGGACGTAGGAGGCCAGTCGGGCCACCCGCACCAGCACGACCTGGGCGACCAGGGCGGCCAGCACGGCCAGGGCGATCCTGTCCACCCGCCCGGCGGCGGTGCCGCCGGTGACCTCGTCGACGAGCACGCCGAGCAGGGCCGGCCCGGCCAGCCCGGCGAGCGCGGCCGCGGCGTGCAGCCCAACGGCCAGCGCCATGGCGCGGCGGTGGCGGCGGGCCAGCGCCCGGGCCCGCTCCCGGACCTGGGCGACGGTGGCCACCGGCAGGCCGGCGGGCGCCGCGGTTCGGCCGGGCGCGCCGGTGCTCATGCTTCCTCCCCTCGGGTGACGACCGCGCGGTAGCGGGGGTCGGTGTCGAGCAGGTCGCGGTGGGTGCCCTCGGCGACCACCCGGCCGCCGGCGACCAGCGCGACCGTGTCGGCCCGGTCCAGCAGCAGCGGGCTGGTGGTGCAGACCACGGTGGCGCGGCCGCGCCGGGCCGCGACCAGCCGGTCGGCGATGCGGGCCTCGGTGTGGGCGTCGACGGCGCTGGTCGGCTCGACCAGGACGAGGATCTCGGGGTCGGCGGCCAGGGCGCGGGCCAGGACGAGGCGCTGGCGCTGCCCGCCCGAGAACGACCGCCCCCGCTCGGCGACCTCGGTGGCCAGCCCGTCGGGCAGCGCCTCCAGCACGTCGGTGGCCGAGGCGGTGTGGATCGCGGACAGCACCCGGCCGGGCGGGGCGGCGCCGGTCGGGTCGAGCTCATCGGCCAGCCGCCCGGTGAACAGGCGCGGGTCGTGCTCGCTGACCAGGACCCGGCGGCGCACGACCTCCAGCGGCAGATCGGCGAGGGCGGCCCCGCCGAGCCGGACGTCGGCGTCGGCGAACCGCCCCAGCCGGTCGGCGATGGCGGCGGCCTCCTCGGGCACCCCGGCCACGACCGCGGTGAGCCGGCCCGGGGCCACCACCAGGCCGCTGCCGGTGTCGACCAGCGCCGAGCCGGGCGGCGGCTCCGCCGCCGTCGACCCGGAGACCAGCTCGGGCTCGAGCGCGAGGACCTCCACGGCCCGGCGGGCGCCGACCAGGGCCCGGGTGAACTTGTCGGCCGCCTCGGTGACGGTGCGGACCGGCAGCAGCAGGAAGGCCGCGTAGCCGTAGAAGGCGATCAGCTCGCCAACGCTGATCGCGCCGGTGAGGGCCAGGCGGGCGCCCAGCCAGGTCACCACGACCACGAACACGCCCGGCAGGGCCACCTCGGCGGCGTCCAGCAGCGACTGCACCCTGGCCGCGGCCACGCCGGCCGCCCGCACCTCCCGGGAGGCGGCGGCGTAGCGGCCGGAGAACGCCTCCTCGCCGCCGATGCCGCGCAGCACCCGCAGCCCGCTCACCGTGTCGGCCCCGACCGTGGTCAGGGCGCCGACCAGCTCCCGGTGGCGGGCCCGCCGCCGGTGCAGGGGGCGCAGCAGGGGCCCAACGGCGGCCGACAGCAGCGGCACCCCGGCCACCACCAGCAGCCCCAGCGTGGTCGAGGAGCGCAGCATCAGCACGGCGACGACCACGAAGGAGGCCAGGGCGCCGGCCAGGCGGGCGACGATGTCCATGGCCGCCCCGACCCGCTCGGCGTCGTGGCTGCCGACGGCGGCGACCTCGCCGGTGGGGACACGCCGGGGCAGCGACCCGCCCAGCCGCACGGCGTGGCGCACCAGCAGCTGCTGGACCCGGTAGGTGGCGGTCAGCCAGTTCACCACCGCCGTCCGGTGCCGCAGGATCCCGGCCGCGGCGCTGACCACCCCCGCCCCCAGGATCAGGGCGGAGCCGCGCACCAGGTCGGCGGTGTCGCCCCCGGCCACCCCCTGGTCGATGGCCTGGCCGACCAGCGCCGGCACCACCGCCAGGGCCCCCATCCAGCACACGCCGTAGACGATCCCGAGCGCGAGCGTGCCGATCTGCCCGCGCGCCACCCACAGCAGGAAGCGGGTCGGCGAGCGCAGGTCGGGCGAGCCGGGATGTCCCAGCGGCAGCTCACGCATCCCCCGACCGTAGCGGCGCCGTTCGCCGCTGGGTACCGAATTACGGTCGTGCGCGAACCCCGCCCGCCGGCTATGGCCCTCAGGTGGGGCGGGTGGCGGTGAAGCAGAACTGGACGCAGGCGAAGAAGAACTCGCCCCGCTTTCCCAGCTCGCCCAGCTCGGCCGTCCAGGCGGCGGCCTCGTCCTCGGTGACGCCGTCACGGCCGGCGACGTACTGCTCGACCAGGGGGACGATGGCCGCCCCGTAGGCGTCGGGAGTGAGCTCGGTGGTGGCGAAGGTGTGGCCCTCGGCGGCGACGTCGGCGAACCCGGCCGCCCGCAGCCGGGCCGCCAGGGTCCGGGGCAGGGACGGGTCGGCCAGGTGGCCGTCCCAGGCGTGCAGCACCCGGGCCATCCGGGCCGGGTCGGTGGAGTGCCAGGACACGGTCGACCAGTCGACGTCCCAGATGACCACCCGGCCGCCCGGGGCCACGGCCCGGTGCAGCTCGGCCAGGGCCGCGTCCACGTCGGTCACGTACTCCAGCACCTGCACCGAAAGGGCGGCGTCGAAGGCGCCGTCGGGGACCGGGAGGGCGGTCGCGTCGGCCAGCCGCAGGGCGACGTTGTCGCGGCCCTCGGTGCGGCGCCGGGCCAGCTCCAGGGTCTGGGGGCTGGCGTCGACGCCGGTCACCGACCCGGTCGGCCCCACCTGCTCGACCAGCTCGGCGACGTAGAAGCCGGGGCCGCAGCCGACGTCCAGGACCCGGTCGCCGGGACCGGCCTGGAGGGCCTCGCGGACCAGCCGGCGGCGGCGCAGGACGTCGCGGGTCCGGTACAGGGTCTCCAGCTGGGCGGCGAGGGCCTCGTCGAAGACGAGCTGGCTCATGGGGTCCTCCTCCGGGTTCGCGGGGCGCTCGCGGCGCCCGGTCGCTCCTGCCCTGTTTGCGCCAGAGCCCCGCCAGATCCCGCCAGAACCGCGGCCGGCGCTCAGGTCAGCCAGGTTACCGGCTCGGCGGGCTGGTACGCGCACGACGACCCGGTGGTGATGCTGGCCTGGAGGTGGGCGGCCAGCTCCGGGTGGACGGCGGCGATGCGGGCCATGCTGTAGCGGATGCGCTCGGTGACGGCCTTGCGGGCCCGCTCGGACGGGTCACCGAGGCCGCGGTCGCGGCCGCCGAGGCCGAGAGCGGCGGCCAGCTCGTAGGCGATGGCGTCACGCTCGGCGCGCGCCTTCTCGGCCCCGTCGGGATCGCCCCGGTCCTCGGCGTCGGCGACCTCCCGGTCGAGGGCCTCGAGCCGCCCCCGGTAGGCCTGCTTGGCCTGGTCGTCGAGGACGGCGTCGGCGCCCATGGCCAGGTCGGCGCGGGCCGGGCGGCCGCCGCCGGACAGGGCGACCAGCTCGGCCGCCGGCACCGGCCGCCCGGGCCGGGACAGCAGGACGGCCAGGTCGCGCATGCCCTTGGCGTCGGGCAGCCGGGCCGTGCGGCC
>DASUPQ010000616.1 GCA_036280995.1 Actinomycetota bacterium
GCCGAGCGGATCGCCGCCTTCGAGGCCACGGGGGTCCCGGTCGACTCCTACGCCGTCGGCTCCTCCCTGCTCAAGGGCAGCGCCGACTACACCGCCGACGTGGTCCTGCGCGAGGGCCGGCCCTGCGCCAAGGTCGGCCGCATCCACCGCCCCTCGACCCGCCTGGAGCCGGTCGACCTGGCCGCCCACCGGAGCGCCGGGGCCCCGGTATAGACTGCTCGGCTGACCACCGACGAGGAGGCGCCATGCAGTTCCGGAGACTGGGGTCGGACGGGCCCGAGATCTCGGTCGTCGGGGTCGGGGCCTGGGCCATCGGGGGGCCGTGGCAGTTCGGCTGGGGGCCGCAGGACGACGACGAGTCGATCGCCGCCCTCCACAAGGCGTTCGAGTCGGGGGTGAACTGGGTCGACACGGCCGCGGTGTACGGGCTCGGGCACTCCGAGGAGGTCGTCGGCCAGGTCGTGCGCGAGCACGGCGGCGAGGTGCTGGTGTTCACCAAGTGCGGCCGGCCCTGCTACGGCCGGGAGCACAACGAGCCCACCTATGATCTCAGACCCGAGACGATCCGGTTCGAGCTGGAGCAGAGCCTCAAGCGCCTCGGCACCGACCACGTCGACCTGTACCAGTTCCACTGGCCGGACACCGAGACCGGCACGCCGGTCGAGGACTCCTGGGCGACCATGGCGGCGCTGGTCGAGGAGGGCAAGGTCCGCTGGGCCGGGGTGTCGAACTTCGACCTGGGCCTGCTGGAGCGCTGCGAGCGGATCCGCCACGTCGACTCCCTGCAGCCGCCGTTCAGCCTGATCGACCGGGCCGCCGCCGGCGAGCTCATCCCCTGGTGCGCCGCCAACGGCACCGGGGTGCTCTGCTACAGCCCGCTCGGCTCGGGGCTGCTGACCGGCGCCTTCGACGCCGACCGGGTCCGCGCCCTGCCCGCCGGCGACTGGCGCCGCTCCGACGAGGACTTCCGGCCGCCCAAGCTGGAGGCGAACCTCGAGATGGCCCGGCGGCTGGAGCCGGTGGCCGAGCGCCACGGGGTCCCGGTGGCCGCCGTGGCCGTCGCCTGGGTCCTGGCCACCGACGGGGTGACCGGCGCCATCGTCGGCGCCCGCCGCCCCTCCCAGGTCGACGGCTGGCTCCCGGCCGGCAACCTGCGGCTCACCGAGGCCGACCTGGCCGAGCTCTCGGCTACGTAGCAATACACGGCGAAGCCGGACAAAAGAGAAGGGCCGCGGTGGCTCCGCGGCCCTTCCCTGGCGTCGTCTGACGACTGACGCTACCCGCCCCCACGGCGCTTCCCGGGACCCCGCTACGGCCTGATCCCCCAGAACAGGCCGCCGGAGAAGAAGCGGTCCCGGGCCGCGCCGTCCCCATAATCGGGGGCGGTCTGTACCCGCACGCGGAGTCTAGTTCGAGGTAACTAGTCATTGCAAGTCCGGATTCGTCAGGTACCGTTCTGGTGATGGCTCGCACCTACGTGCTCGACACCAACGTGCTCATCGCCGACCCAGAGGCCCCGGGTCGCTTCCAGGAGCATGACGTCGCCATCCCCCTGACCGTGGTCGAGGAGCTGGACAAGCTCAAGACCCGGCCCGACGAGACCGGGGCGTCGGCCCGGCGGGCCATCCGCACCCTGGAACGCCTCCGCCAGCAGGGCAACCTCTCCGAGGGGGTCGAGCTGCCCGGCGGCGGCCGCATCTGGGTCGAGGTCAGCCTGGCCTCCCGGCTCGACCTGCCCGACGCCCTCTCCTCGGACTCCGAGGACAACCGGATCCTGGCCACCACGGCCAACCTGGCCAAGGAGCTGGCCGGGGAGCGCGAGGTGGTGCTCGTCTCCAAGGACGCCAGCCTGCGCATCAAGGCCGAGGCCCTGAAGCTGCTGGCCGAGGAGTACCGCCACGAGCGGGTGGCCATCGAGGAGGGCTACCTGGGCGTGGCCACCTGCGAGCAGGCCGGCGGGATCGACGCCATCTACGCCGCCCGGGGCGGCGAGATCCTCGCCGACCAGCCGCTCTGGGCCAACCAGTTCGTGGTCCTGCGCTCGGGCAACCAGAGCGCCCTCGGCCAGGTCCGGCGCAGCGTCGAGGCCGGCGAGACGGTCGAGGTGGCCCTGGTCGGGGAGCCGCCGGAGACCTTCGGGGTGCGGGCCCGCTCCAAGGAGCAGCAGTTCGCCCTGCACCTGCTCCACGACCCCAAGGTGCCGCTGGTGTCGCTGTCCGGGAACGCCGGCACCGGCAAGACCTACCTGGCCGTGGCCGCCGGGCTGGAGGCGACCCTGGAGCAGGCCCTGTACGACCGGGTGCTGGTGTTCCGCCCGGTGGTGCCGGTCGGCCGCCAGGACCTGGGGTTCCTGCCCGGCGACGTCGACGAGAAGATCTCCCCGTGGATGAAGGCCATCCACGACACCCTGGCCCAGCTGTTCCGGGGCAGCCACGACGCCGACCGGCGCGAGAGCTACACCCAGGACCTGGTCCAGGGGCTGCTCGACGACGGCACGGTGCAGCTGGAGCCGCTGACGTTCATCCGCGGGCGCACCTTCGCCCGCACCTTCGCGATCCTCGACGAGGCCCAGAACGTCGAGTACGGGGTGCTGCGCTCGCTGGCCAGCCGGCTCGGCGAGGGCTCCAAGCTGGTCCTGTGCCACGACACCTCCCAGGTCGACCACCCCTACGTCGACCCGGACTCCGGGGTGGCGGCGATGATCGAACGGCTCAAGGGCGAGCCGCTGTTCGGCCACGTCACCCTCGTCAAGGGCGAGCGCAGCCCGGTCGCCGAGCTGGTCGCCCGCAAGCTGTAGGAGGCCGCCCCATGTCCCAGCCCCAGCCCGCCGACGAGCTCAGCCCGACCGACCGGGAGCTGCTGCAACGGGCCGAGCTGGCCCTGACCCAGCTCAACAACCGCCACGGCCTCGAGGCCGACCAGTCGGCCACCCTGACCGCGATCCGGCTGCGCCTGGAGGGCAAGTCCCGGGCGTCCCTTGACGACCTGCTGGTCGCCGGCAAGGACCTCGGCGGCAAGGACCCGCTGACCGAGGCCATGACCGGCCGCCGCCAGGGCCCCAGCTTCGACGACCTGGTCGCCGGGGCCGAGCAGAAGCCCAAGAAGTCCCTGGACGACCTGCTCTGACCTGAGCAACCCAGGCTCGGACAAACCAAGCCAAAGGTTGCATGGTGGACTAGACTCCGTAGGCTGCCGTCGCACCTGCCGGAGGTCCCGCGATGCCGCGACCCGTCCGTGCCCTGCTGACCGTCCTGCTCCTCATCCTCTGCCTGGTCGCCGCCACCGTCCCCGCCCAGGCTGGGCGGAAACCCGTCAAGCGGCCGGTCGCCACCGGCACCGGCGGGGCGATCGCCACCGTCGACCTGGACGCCTCCGCGGCCGGGCTGGAGGTGCTGCGCCACGGCGGCAACGCCGTCGACGCCGCGGTCGCGGCCGCGGCCACCCTGGGCGTCACCGAGGCCTACTCGGCCGGCGTCGGCGGCGGCGGCTTCATGGTCGTCCACCTCGCCAAGGAGCGCCGGGTGGTCACCATCGACGGCCGCGAGACCGCCCCGGCGGCGTTCCGTGAGGACAGCTTCATCGACCCGGCCACCGGCCAGCCCATCCCCTTCGCCGAGCGGGTCACCAGCGGCCTCGGGGTCGGGGTGCCGGGCACGGTGGCGACCTGGCAGCGGGCCCTGCGCAAGTACGGGACCCGGTCGCTCGGCAAGCTGCTCCAGCCGGCCATCCGGGTGGCCGAGCGCGGCTTCGTGGTCGACCAGACCTTCCACGACCAGACGGCCAGCAACGCCGCCCGCTTCGCCGCCTTCCCGGCCACCGCCGAGCTGTTCCTGCCCGGTGGGGCGCCGCCGCCGGTCGGGTCGGTGCTGCGCAACCCCGACCTGGCCCGGACCTACCGGCTGCTGGCCCGCCGCGGCACCCACCCGTTCTACCGGGGCCGGATCGCCGAGGCGATCGCCGAGACCGTCCAGGACCCGCCCGTCGACCCGGCCTCGACCCTGAACGTCCGGCCCGGCCTGATGACCGAGGCCGACCTGGCCGCCTACCGGGCCCTCGACCGGCCCCCGACCCGGGTCGGCTACCGCGGCTACCAGGTCTACGGCATGGGCCCGCCGTCCAGCGGCGGCTCCACCGTCGGCGAGGCCCTCAACATCCTGGAGGGCTACGACCTGGGCGGCGAGTCCTACACCCAGGCGCTGTTCCACTACCTGGAGGCGACCCGGCTGGCCTTCGCCGACCGCAACCGCTGGGTCGGCGACCCGGACTTCGTCGACGTGCCCCTGCGCGGGCTGCTCAGCCAGGGGTTCGCCGACGAGCGCCGCTGCCTCATCGGCGACCGGGCCAACGTCAGCCCGGTGCCGCCCGGCGACCCGTTCCCGCCGTTCGGGCCCGGCTGCCCGGCCGGGGTCGCCGTGGCCGGCCCGGCCGAGCGGCCGGCGACCACCCACCTGACGGTGGCCGACCGCTGGGGCAACGTCGTCAGCTACACCCTCACCATCGAGCAGACCGGCGGCAGCGGCATCGTCGTGCCCGGCTACGGGTTCCTGCTCAACAACGAGCTGACCGACTTCAACCCGGCGCCGCTGTTCCCGGGCGTGCCCGACCCCAACCTGCCAGCGCCCGGCAAGCGCCCCCGCTCCTCGATGAGCCCGACGATCGTGGTCCGCGACGGCCGGCCGGTGGTGGCCGTCGGCTCGCCGGGCGGGGCCACCATCATCACCACCGTGCTCCAGATCCTGGTCGAGCACCTCGACCGGGGCCGGAGCCTGCCCGAGGCGATCGCCGCCCCCCGGGTGTCCCAGCGCAACAGCGACCCCGGCGACGCCGAGCCGGCGTTCCTGGCCAGCCCGGAGGCGGCCGCCCTCCAGGCCCTTGGCGAGCTGTTCCGCCCGGCCCCGACGACGCCGCCGCTGCCCTCGGAGATCGGCGCCGCCGCCGGCATCGCCTTCGGCCGCCACGGCCTGCAGCAGGCGGCGGCCGAGCCGGTCCGCCGCGGCGGCGGCAGCGCCCTCGTCGTCCACCCCCGTCCCTAGGAGGGGCCCGATGCCCGACCGGATCAGCCGCAGAAGCTTCCTCAAGGCGTCGGGGACGGCCGGGGCGGCCGGGGCGGTTGCCGGCGCCGGCACCATCGCCAATGCTGGCGCGGCCATGGCCGACAGCGACCACGACCTGCCGTCGTTCCCGTTCGAGGAGGCGACCATCGCCGAGCTCCAGGCGGCGATGGCGGCGGGGCGGCTCAGCTCCCGGCGGCTCACCCAGGCCTACCTGCGCCGGATCCGCCAGATCGACCTGTCGGGGATCAAGCTCAACTCGGTGGTCGAGGTCAACCCCGACGCCCTGGAGATCGCCCGGGAGCTGGACGCCGAGCGCCGCCAGGGCAAGCTGCGCGGGCCCCTGCACGGGATCCCGCTGCTGGTCAAGGACAACTTCGCCACCCGCGACCGGATGGAGACCACGGCCGGGTCGCTGGCCCTGGTCGGCGCCGAGGTGCCCCGGGACGCCTTCGTGGTCCGGCGGCTGCGCCGGGCCGGGGCGGTCATCCTCGGCAAGGCCAACCTGTCGGAGTGGGCCAACTTCCGCTCCACCCAGTCCTCCAGCGGCTGGTCGGGCCGGGCCGGTCAGTGCCTCAGCCCCTACGTGCTCGACCACAACCCGTGCGGCTCCAGCTCGGGGTCGGGCACGGCCATCGCCGCCAGCCTGGCCGCGGCCTCGCTGGGGACCGAGACCGACGGGTCGATCGTCTGCCCCTCCTCGCACAACGCCCTGGTCGGGATCAAGCCGACCCTGGGGCTGACCAGCCGGTCGGGGGTGGTCCCGATCGCCCACAGCCAGGACGTGACCGGCCCCATGGCCCGCACCGTGGCCGACGCGGCCACCGTGCTCGGGCCCATGACCGGGGTCGACCCCCGCGATCCGGCGACCGCCGACAGCCGCGGGCACAGCCACCGCGACTACCGCCGCTTCCTCGACCCCGACGGCCTGCGCGGGGCCCGCATCGGCATCTGGCGCGAGGGCGTGTTCGGCGTCAGCCCCGAGGCCGACGCGGTCGCCGAGGCGGCCGTCGGCGAGCTCAGCCGCCTGGGCGCGACCGTGGTCGACCCGGCCGACATCCCAGGGGTCGGCGACGTGTTCGACCCCGAGTTCACCGTGCTGCTGTACGAGTTCAAGGCCGACATCGCCGCCTACCTGTCGGAGCTGCGCAACACCTCGATGCGGACCCTGGCCGACCTGATCGCCTTCAACGAGGCCAACGCCGACCGGGAGCTGCGCTGGTTCGGCCAGGAGATCTTCCTGCTCGCCGAGGCCACCGGCGGCCTGGACGACCCCGCCTACACCGAGGCCCTTGCCACCTCCCAGCGGGTGGCCCGCGAGGGCATCGACTCGACCATGGACCGCTTCGACCTGGACGCCATCTTCAGCCTCACCGGCAGCCCGCCCTGGACCACCGACCTGGTCAACGGCGACCACTTCCTGACCTCGAGCTCGACCCCGTCGGCGGTGTCCGGCTACCCGAACGTGACCGTGCCCGCCGGCTTCGCCTTCGACGAGCTCCCGGTCGGGGTCAACTTCATCGGCCGCCGCTGGTCGGAGCCGACCCTGCTCAAGCTCGCCTACGGCTTCGAGCAGGGCACCAGGGCCCGCCACGCCCCCCGGTTCCTCAAGACCCTCGGGGTCAAGGAGTTCCTCCCCCGGGACACCAACGCCCGCAAGGGTGACGCCGCCGCGGCCGCCCGGGCCGACCGCGCCCCCCGGGCCCGCACCGAGCCGTCCAAGGCCCAGAAGAAGCTCGCCGGCCTCTAGGCCCGAACCCCCCGGAGCTCCGCGACCTCGGCGAGGACGGCGTCGCACTCGTCGTCGGTGGTGTAGAAGTGGGGGCCGAGGCGCAGCCCCGCGCCGGGGCGGTAGTCGCAGGTGTAGCCGCGGGCGATCAGCTCCCCGGTGACCCGCTCGGCGCCGTCGAAGTCGACGACCACGCTGCCGCCCCGGGCCGCCGGGTCGGCGGGGCCGCGGACGACCGCGCCCTGGCCCTGGAAGCCGTCCAGCAGGCGCGCGACCTGGCGCCGTGACTTGGCCCGGATGGCGTCCAGGCCGGCCTCGGCGACCATCCGGTAGCCCTCGGCGGCCATCACGTGGGCGGCGACGTTGGGGGTGCCGGTGACGAACCGGCCCGCCCCCTCGGCGTAGGCGATCGGGCTGGGCCGGAACGCGAACGGCGCCTCGTGGCCGAACCAGCCGACCAGCCACGGGGCCAGCCCGGCGGCCACCTCCGGCCGGGCGTACAGGTAGCCGGTGCCGGGGCCGCCGAGCAGCCACTTGACCGAGCCCCCGACCATCAGGTCGACGTCCAGGGCGGCGACGTCGATGGGGACGGTCCCGGCCGACTGGTAGGTGTCGAGCATGACCAGCGCCCCCACCTCGTGGGCGCGGGCGGCCACGGCGGCCGCGTCCAGCAGGGCCGAGGAGCGGAAGGCCACGTGGGTCACGGCGACCAGGGCGGTCTGGGCGTCGATGGCCTCCAGCAGCCGCTCGGTGTCGACGGCCAGGTCGCGGGAGGGGACCACCTCGACCTTGGCCCCCAGGGTCTCCTGGGCCCGGTAGAGGTAGTCGCAGGTCGGGAACTCGAGGTCGGTGGTGACCAGCCGGCTGCGCCGGCCCGACCAGTCGAAGCAGGACAGCACCTGGCCGGCCAGGACCGACACGTTGGGGCCGAGGGCGACCGACCCCGGCGGGGCGTTGAACAGCCCCTCCAGCAGGGCCGCGGTGGCCCGCAGCTGGTCCAGCCAGCCGTACCAGGCGACCACCCCCTGCTCCGCCCACTCGGCCGCGAACCGGGCCAGGGCGTCCGGG
>DASUPQ010000617.1 GCA_036280995.1 Actinomycetota bacterium
CTGGTCGACCCCTACGAGCGGCCCCCCCGCAACGGCGGCCGGCCAAGGAGCTCGCTGCTCAACCAGCGCACGGCCCGCCGCGCCGGTCGCCCGAACCTGGCCGAGCAGCTGGCCGAGGCCCGCGAGCTCGGCCTCGACGGCGCCGCCTGGGTGGCCCGCGGCCACGGCCCCGACGCCCTGGCCGCCGCCTGCGAGGTCCTCGACGCGGAACGGGTCGTCCTGCCCTCGGTCCTGGCCAGCCCGCCCCTGATCGACCGGGTCCGCGGCCACACCCTGGCCGCCTTCCGCCGCCGTGTTCCGGCCCGCATCACCCTGGCCGACCTCGACGGCACCCTGGCCGAGGTGGACTAGCCCCGAGCCGGCGTCGACGAGCTCTGGCAGACTGCCCGGATGCACATGAACGACTATCTCGAGGCGCTCCGCGACGACGGCGTGGCGCTGGCCGAGGCCGCCGGCAAGGGCCTCGACCCGGCGGTGCCGGCCTGCCAGGGGTGGACGGTGGCCGACCTGGTCCTGCACACCGGCATGGTGCACCGGCACAAGCTGGAGATCGTCCGGGGCCGCCTGGCCGGGCCGCCGGACCCGTGGCCGCCGCCGGCGCCCCCCCGGGCCGAGCTGCTCGGCTGGTACTCCGACGGCCTGGAGGAGCTGCTGACCGTGCTGGAGGCAACCGACCCCGAGACCCCGGTGTGGACCTTCCGCCGACCCGACCAGACGGCCGGCTTCTGGTACCGGCGCATGGCCCAGGAGACGGCCGTGCACCGGGTCGACGCCCAGAGCGCCCACGGCGACCCCGACCCGGTGCCCGCGGCCCTGGCCGCCGACGGGGTGGCCGAGCTGCTGGACGTGTTCCTGGCCCCGCATGCCGAGGGCTCACCCGTCGGCGGGCGCGGCGAGTCGCTGCACCTGCACGCCACCGACACCGAGGGCGAGTGGCTGCTGCGGCTGCTGCCGGCCGGGGTCGAGGTCGGCCAGGGCCACGCCCAGGGCGACGCCGTCGCCGCCGGCACCGCCTCCGACCTGCTGCTGTTCCTGTGGGGGCGGGCCGACGCCGACCCCCTGGAGCGCTCCGGCGACCCGGCCGTGCTGGCGCGGGTCCGGGAGCTGGCCGCCGCGGCCACGCAGTAGCCGTGGAGCTCCGGGAGGTCGTGCGGCGCCGGCGGATGGTGCGCCGCTTCGACCCCCGTCCCCTGCCCGCCGACGTCCTCGACCGCATCCTGCACAGCGCCACCAGGGCGCCCTCGGCAGGGTTCAGCCAGGGCCTCGACCTGCTGGTCCTGGAGGGGCCGGAGGCGGTCCGCGACTTCTGGCGGGCCACCGCCGACCCTCGCTTCGGCAAGCCCTACAGCACCGCCACCCCGCCCGTGCTGGTCCTTGTCCTCTCCGACAAGCAGGCCTACCTGGACCGCTACGGCGAGCCCGACAAGGCCGGGCTGGGCATGGACACCGAGGCGGGCTGGCCCGTCCCCTACTGGGACATGGACGCGGCCATGGCGGTGATGCTGATGCTGCTGACGGCCGTGGACGAGGGCGTCGGCGCCTGGTGGTTCGGAGTGTTCCACGGCGCCGAGGCGCTCCTGCGCGACCTCGGGGTGCCGCCCGGCCGGCGGCTCGTCGGGGTCGTCGCCCTCGGCTACCCGGCGGCCGACGACCGCCCGGGCGGCTCGGCCCGCACCCGCCCCCGCCGGCCCGTCGACCAGGTCGTCCACCGGGGCCGCTGGCGGCGTTGACACCGGCGGCCCGCCGGGCGTTGCATTCCCGCCATGCCGCCAGACCCCTGCGACCCGCGGACCGCCGCCCCCGGGGCGATCTGCCCGCCGGTGCCCGACCTCCCCGGCGGGCAGGCCACCGTCAGCGGCTTCGCCGAGGTCGACGGCATCCCCGGCGAGTCCACCGTCAAGGGGCACGAGAACGAGATCGACGTCGTCACCCTCCACTGGTGCGTCACCAACCAGACCGACCCCGGTGGTGGCGGCGGTGGCGGCGCCGGCAAGGCGGTGTTCGACGGCGTGGTCATCGGCAAGCACACCGACCTGGCCACCGTCCCGCTGGTCGAGGCGGCCGCCACCGGCCAGCACATCGAGCGGGTGGTGATCACCCTGGAGCGGGGGGCCAAGCCGCCGTTCGCGTTCCTGGTCGTCGAGCTGGAGGACGTGGTCGTCACCCGGGTCAACTCGAGCTGGAACGGCGGCCTGCCGGACGAGGAGGTCGCGTTCGGGTTCGGCCAGATCTGCTGGGAGTACCGCCGCAGCCCCTCGGCCAGCCCGGGCCGGTTCTGCTCCGACCTGCGAGGCGGCCGCCCCACCGGCTGAGCGTCAGCCGCTGAGCTCGTAGACGCGCCAGAACTCGTGCTCGACCGGCAGCACCCGCAGGCTCGGGGCGGTGAAGGTCTCGGCGACCTTCTCGTCGGCCACGACCACCACCCCGCCGTCGGCCGGGGCTGCCGACCCGGCCACCGCGTCGCGGCGCCCGGCCTCGTCGGCCGCGGTGTCGGTGGTCATCGGGCGTGCTCCCTGGCGATACTTACCGCATGCCGCCACCCGACCACCACACCCCCGGCCCGGCGGCCCCGCGGCCGCTCCCGGTGCAGCGGGAGCTGTTCGACATCCCCTCCGACGTCGCCTACTTCAACTGCGCCAGCCTGGCCCCGACGCTGCGGGCCTCCCGGGAGGCGGCCGAGGCGGCGCTGGCCCGGCGGGCCCGGCCGTGGCGGATCTCCAGCGACGACTGGTTCTCCGGCGCCGAGGAGCGCCGGGCCCTGTTCGCCCGGCTGGCCGGCGTCGACCCCGACGGCGTCGCCCTGGTCCCGGCGACCAGCTACGGCCTGGCCGTGGCCGCCGCCAACCTCCCCGCCGGCCCCGGCCGGCGGGTCCTGGTCCTGGCCGACGACTTCCCCTCCAACCGCTACACCTGGCAGCGGTTCGCCGGGCGCACCGGGGCCGCCCTGGTCACCGTGGAGCGGCGCGACGGCCGCACCTGGGGCGAGGCCGTGCTCGAGGAGCTGGACGAGCGGACCGCGGTGGTGGCCGTCCTGGCCACCCACTGGACCGACGGCGGGTCGGTCGACCTGGTCGCGATCGGCGAGCGGGCCCGCCAGGCCGGGGCCGCCCTGGTGGTCGACGCCAGCCAGGCCCTGGGGGCGGCACCGCTCGACCTGGCCGCCGTCCAGCCCGACTACCTGGTCACGGTCGGCTACAAGTGGCTGCTGGGCCCGTTCGCGCTCGGCTACCTCTACGTGGCCGAGCGGCACCGCGACGGCGTCCCGCTGGAGGAGAACTGGATCTCGCGCCTCGGGTCGGAGGACTTCGGCGCCCTGGTCGACTACCAGGACCGCTACCAGCCGGGGGCCCGCCGCTTCGACATCGGCCAGCGCAGCCACTTCGAGACCACCCCGATGGCCGTGGCCGCCCTCCGCCAGCTGCTCGACTGGGAGGTCGAGCGGGTCGCCGCCACCCTCGGCCAGGTCACCGGCCGCATCCAGCGCGAAGTCGCGGCCATCGGCCTCCGGCTGACCTCCGGCGACCGGGTCCCGCACATGCTCGGCATCGCCTTCCCCGACGAGGCGCGCGGGGCCGTGGCCGCCGCACTCGCCGGCGCCGGGGTGTTCGCCGGCGTCAGGGGCTCGTCCCTGCGCGTCTCCCCGCACCTGTGGACCACCGACCAGGACGTGGAGCGCCTGGTCGGCGCCCTGACCAAGGCGACGAACAGGATGGTGGCCTCGTGAAGACTCTGGGGACCTACAACATCAAGGGCGGGGTCGGGAAGACCGCCACCGCCGTCAACCTGGCCTGGCTGGCCGCCCGGGACGGCCAGCGGACCCTGCTCTGGGACCTCGACCCGCAGGGCGCGGCCAGCTACGTCCTCCGTGTCCGCCCCCACGTCAAGGGGGGCGGCAAGGCCCTCGTCCGCGGCAAGCGCTCCCTCGACCAGGCCGTCAAGCAGACCGAGTTCGAGCGTCTCGACCTGGTGCCCTCCGACTTCACCTACCGCAACCTCGACCTCGTCCTCGACGACGCCAAGAAGCCGACCCAGCGGCTCGCCCGCATGCTCGCCCCGCTCGCGGACGACTACGACGTGGCCATCCTCGACTCCCCGCCCGGCATCTCCCTGGTCTCCGAGAACGTCGTCCAGGCCGCCGGCACCCTGCTCGTCCCCCTCATCCCCACCACCCTGTCGGTCCGGACCCTGGAGCAGCTGACCGAGTTCGTGGCCGGGCTCGACCACCGGCCGGCCTTGTTCCCCTTCTTCACCATGGCCGACGGCCGCAAGCGCCTCCACCGCGAGGTGATGGAGGACCTCCGCGCCCGCCGCGACGACCTGGCGACCACGGTCATCCCCGCCCGCTCCCTGGTCGAGCAGATGGCCGTCCACCGCGCCCCCCTGCCCACCTTCTCCCCCCGCAGCCAGGTCACCCGCAGCTACGAGGAGCTGTGGGCCGAGGTCCGGCAACGCAGCGGCACCGCGTGGATCCCGAAGGGAGGCTCATGACGCAGGACTACGTCGCCGGAGCCTGCAACATCGGCCCGGCCGAGATCGCCCTCCGCCGCCGCGTCGGGCACGTCGGCCTGGCCACCACCGCCGTCCTCGCCGCCGCCCTCATCCGCTCCGACCTCCCCCGGCCCTGGCGCCTCACCCTCGCCCTCCCGGCCACCGGCGCCGCGGCCGGCTACCTCCAGGCCCGCTCCCGCTTCTGCGCCGACTTCGGGTTCCGGGGCGTCTACAACTTCGACCGCCCCGCCCGCCGACCCCAGGCCCGGGTCCCCACCGAGCAGGCGCGCCAGCAGGACCGCCGCCGCGCCCTCCGGATCGGCGCCGCCTCGGCCGCCATCGGGGTCGGGGTCGCGGTGGTCGCCTTGCTCGCCTGATCGAACATCATTGGGCCCGTCCGTCACCATCCTCCCGGCTCCGAAAGGCAAGATCGCCATGGACGTGGTCGTCGTCCCCCTGGTCTGGCAGGACGCGGCCCCATGAGCCTGCTGGTCCGCGACAACACCACCATCCGCCTCCAAGACCACTGGCCCACCCAGGACGACCTCGGCCTGCTGGTCCTGATGCCCGGCGGCGAAGCCGGGATCCTCACCAGCTGGTGGCACGCCCCCGACCATTCCGAGTGGCGCTGGCAGCTGGAGCTCTCCGGCCACCGCTAACCTCCCGAAGGACACGACGATGGTTCCCACAGCCACGACCGCCCTCGCCACCACCCGTGTCGGCGATCTCCACCGCCAAGCCCAGGTCAGCCCCTGGACACTCCTCGTGATGGACCGCCGCCAGGACGGGGACCATACTCATCCCCATGACAACGCCCACCCCAAGGTGCCCGACCTGCGGCGGCCTGCTCGCCCACGACCCGCATTCGTTCCCGTCACCTGGCGAGCGGCTCACACCATGGATGATCCATGACCTGCCGAGGATCGCCTGGATCGTGGAGCACCGGGCAGCAGAGCTGACCGACGAGGAGCGCCAGATCGTTCGCGACGCCACCACCCGGATGCTGCACGCCCTGGAGCACGACACCGTCTGAGCTGGTCGCCGTCACCGGTTGCTCAACTCCGCCGAGGGTGTTTGTCGGTGGAGATGATGGGACTCGAACCCACGACCCCTGCCTGCAAAGCCGGATCCGGCAGGATCGCCACCTCCGACGGCAGTGAACGCTGCCGGTCAAGAGGGGCAGAGTGTGTCCGTTGTTGTCCCCTGGAGACCGGGTCGTCGCCAGCCTCGTTGGCAAGTCGCGGGGAGGCGCGCGGCAGCAGGACACCAGAGGACTCAGCGGTCCATGCCATGCTGGTCGACGTGAGTTGAGCGGCGTAGCGTTCGCTCATGGCGGCCAACCGCGAGCGGGTGGCGCTCGCCTCCTTCATCATCGGCTCGGTGCTGGCCGGCGGCAATGCGGTGGGTGTCCGGTTCAGCAACCGCGAGCTGGCCCCGCTGTGGGGCGCCGGCCTGCGCTTCCTGGTGGCCGCCGGCCTGCTCGTGGCCGTCATGGCGGCGCTGCGCCAGCCGCCACCCCGGGGACGGGCACTAACCGGTGCGCTGCTGTATGGCGTGTTCAACTTCGGCGGTGCCTTCGCCCTTGCCTACTACGGGTTCGTCCAGGTGCACGCCGGGCTCGGCCAGACGCTGCTCGCGCTGGTGCCGCTGGCCACGCTGCTGCTCGCCGTCGCGCAGCGCCAGGAGCGCCTTCGCGTCGCGGCGGTCGTCGGTACGCTCCTCGCGCTTGCGGGGATCGCGGTGATGTCGCAGGCCCCGTTGCAGGGGTCGGTACCGCTGCTGTCATTGCTTGCCCTGGTGGGCAGCGCCTTGTGTTTCGCGGAGGCGGCGGTGCTGGTGCGCCGGTTCCCCCGTGTGCACCCGGTAGCCATGAACGCGGTGGGCATGTTGGCGGGTGGGGCGTTGCTGGTCGTCGGGTCGATGCTCGCCGGTGAGCCGCTGGTACTGCCCCAACGCGCCGCGACGTGGGTTGCGGTCGGCTATCTGGTCGTTGTTGGCTCGGTGGTGGTGTTCGTGCTCTACATCGTCGTGCTCCGCTACTGGAGCGCGTCCCGAGCGGCGTACACCTTCGTGCTCGTCCCGGTCGTCACCGTGGTGCTGTCGTGGTGGTTGGACGATGAACCAATCGGCGCCGCTCTGGTGCTCGGGGGTCTCTTGGTCTTGGCGGGGGTCTACGTCGGCGCGCTACGCCCCGCGCAGGTGCCACCGGCCCGTCCGGCGGTCCCATCGCCGGCCGAGGACGGCCGCCGCAGACGGCCGCCCGCAGGTCGGCCTTGAGGGTCTAGAGAAAAGTCTCCCAACGCCCTCAACAGCACGGACACGACGGAGCGGAACGCCGGCATGCTTCGCCCGCGTCCCGCACCGTCGCATCGCTGGTCGAGCTGGCGACCGGTCCTGGTTCCTCGTCGTCCTGGTCGTCGTCGCCCAACGGAGGCTCGACCCGAGCTCCGGTTGCCAAACCGGGGCGGCCGATACGATCTAGCTAGACGGGGGGCCAAGCAGAGAGCACTCGGGGCCACCGTGGAAGGGCCCGATCCCACGGGGACTCGGCAGGATCAGCGCGGCGGCCCCGAGTGCCGTCCTGTTAACCCTCGGGGAGGGCGGGGAATCCTCGCAGCCAGCCCTCCAGCGCCGCAGCAGCCGGTCATCTCTCCCGCCAAGAAGATCTGTCCCGACCGCTGCGGCACTGCCACCCTAGGCCTGAGCCTGTAGCTGCAAACGCTTCAATCGCGTCGAATCAGCGGGAAGTACCGATTCGCTGGCCGATGCAACTCGGACAGCAGCTGCAACTGGTGGCCGCCTATAAGCGAAGAGCGGGCGGCTCCCGCCGGGGGGGCCAAGCAGGATACCGCCCGCACTACTGGACCGGTTAAGTAAGTTTAGCGCTCGGGGGCCAGCAGCCGTTACATCGGGTTGCTCGCCGCTCGCGCTTGGCGAGGCGCTCCTCGGCCTCCAGCAGCCGACGAACCACCAGCAGCATGCGCATCAGGTCATCGAGCGCCTGGCTGGCGGCTTGCCAGTCCGGATTGCTGACCGCTCGGGTAAGGAGCGCGTGGGCTTGCTCGCGCTCCTCAGGGTCATCCGCGCGGGTCCTCCATCCCTCTCGCCCCCTCGATCCACTCAGGTCCTTTCCGACGCCGACGTGGACTGCTCGCCACCACCGCTTGGACCAGGCTCCACCCGGCCGCCTGACCGTTGTAAGCGCCGCGGGAAGGACAGTGAAAGGGCAACGTGGACACGCAGGTGGGGTTGTTGGCGGCCCGTGGTCTCCTACAGCGATGGCTGTACGACAGCCTGCCCTGGCGGCAGGCATGGGGGTTCCCAGCATGGCAAGACCACGACAGACGCCAACCACAGCAACGCCCGCCAGGGTGCCCAGGAAGCCCGCGGCCAGGAAGGGCCGGGAAGCGGCATCCAAGGCGCACACGGCCAAGCCGAATCTCTTCGATGACATCGCCCGGCAAGTCAACGCCGACCAGGAAGCCAAGGACCGGGCAGCCGGCCGGGACGACCTGACCCCGGCAGTGGCGAAATCCGTCGACCAGGCGACGGTGAAACCGTCGGGCATCAATCGGGCAGCGACGAGGCCAGGCACGCCGGCAAGGCCCGTGAAGCCCCCTCGGCCGACCAAGATCCAGGCGAACGGGAACGGCGTGAGCTTCAGTGGTCGGCCGACGACCAAGGTCGAAACGGTCGCCGCTCGGGTGAAGAAGGCCGGCCTCAGGGTCAGGGGCGATGCCGACGTCGATGCCGTCGCTGCCCGGTTGCGGGCGACGCCTGGGGCCGTGTCGGCGTGGCTGGCCACCCGCAGCGGTGCGCCGACCAAGCCCCAGGCGAAGGTCGGGACCAAGCAACCGGCCACGGCGAAGCCGAGGCAGATGATCCCTGACAAGGCGCCGACCATCACCCTTGGTCACCTCTGGGGTGACAGGCAGCCGGACTGGCTGTACCGCTGCACCCTGGTCACCCGCTACGAAGTCCGCCCGGATGGAACCGTCTGGAGCACCCTGGATCAGGTGCTCGGCCCGGACGGCAAGGTGGTCGAGGACTTCTGGCGCTTACCGCTGGATTTCAGACCGACCCAGCAGATCCAAGGCAACGGCCGGAAGCTGGTCCTCAAGGACCGGACCATCGCCGGCCTTCGGACCTGGCTCATCCGAGCAGGCTTGACCACGCCAAGAGACATCACGACATAAACGACCTAGCACGGCTGGCCAGCCAGCAGCTCGCCTGGCCCTCGATGACCTCCCAGCGCACCACCGCCCCACCGTCAAGGGCACCGAAGGGACGAGCGCAGCGAGCCTGCCCTTGACGGCTACACGGTGCACGACGGCTGCTGGTTCGGGGAGGGCCGACCGATGAGCGTGCCGGGTACGCGAAAGGCCTGGGCAGAGATGCCGACGGGTCGCAGGCGGTGGGTAACCGCGCCCCTGAGCGGCATTCCAGCGGCCAAATCGCACCCCCGGTTCCCGGCGACCACCCCCGAGGTCTCCGGACCCCCCCGAACACCGATCCTTCCGCTGTGTCCCCATCCCCTGCCGGTTCCGGCGGGCTCCTCTGTGTGTCCGCTGGACCTCTCGGGAGGACTGCGGTGAACCTGGCCGCCGGCACCGGCTGCCGTGTATGCCATCCAACCGCGAAGCGGGCAGGAGCGGCCGGGTGTTTGTGCTTTGGCCCTGCGCAGACGTGCGCAGCACTGGAAAGAGCAGTTGCGAGCCGTCAGGCGTTAGGTTGGGGAGCGGCCCTGCCCGGGCGGGTCGAGGGTGGAGACCAGCTGATAGGCCGCGTTCCAGCCACGGTCGATCCCGACCGCGCGCTCGACGAGCCGCCACTCGTCCTCGGTCGGGTCGGCCGGGTTCACGGCATTCCACGCCGCCGTGGTCGCCCGGTCGAGCCGCCGCAGCCCATTGGTGACCGCTGGCCCGTGCAGTTCGAGCGCGGCGACCGCGGCGGCGAGCTCGGTTCGGACGTCGGTCGGCACCAGGTCGGTCAGGTCGCGCGGCTCGGTCACGAAATCACCCTTCGAAAAGAACGGCCTAGCGGACGGGGGCGTTTCGCCCGTCTCTGACGCTGCCAGCTGCTCGGCGAGCTGGAAGGCGCGTTTCGGTTTCGGCGCGGGCTGAGGAACTGGCAGGGCTGCCAGCCCAGGTGGCGCTGTCGGACGGCGGCAAACCAGGCCGGTCGCCTCGTACCCCGGCCACCCGCTCGAGGAACCCAGTTGGGCGAGCAAGCTGGCCTAAACCAGGGCCTTGACGAGCCAACAGGGCTTGGTGCCAGGAGGTTGCCATGCCATGGACCGGGGAGGGCGAAGCGTGCCGGGCTTGTTGGTGGTTGAGGTGCTGCATGTAGAGCACTGCCCGTGCGTGCCGGCGGCGCTGTCGCTGCTCCAACGGATCTGCGCCGAGCTGAGCATCTGAGCATCGACGTTGAGATCCGCACCATCCTGATCACCGACCAGGCGTCGGCAGAACGGGCCCGGTTCCCGGGTTCCCCGACGGTCCGAGTGGCCGGCCGCGATGTGGAGCCTGCTGTTGAGCCGCCAGTCGAGTACACCCTGGAGTGTCGGCTGTACCGGCATGAGCATCGCCTGGCCGGCCATCCGCAGGAGCGCTGGGACCGCCATGCCCTAGTGGCGGCGGCCGGCCGGACGTGAACGCGGGCGCCCGACGCCCGGCAGCCGGCAACGCACCCGGCGCAGCGCCAATCCGGCCAAGACCAGCAGTCGCTACCGATCCGAGGCTGGCTGGCGCCACATCGGCCACAAGGGCGGCCCCTCGGGAGGAGCGAACGGATCCTCGGCCTGGAAGCCGGCTGCCTTGCGGACCTTATCGGCGACCTCCATGCAAGCCTCCCTCCATCGGCCTTCACCGGCGAGCAGAGCTTAGCGCCCTGGTCGGGCTGCCCAGTGGCGCCTGGGTCGATGCCCCGGTGACTGCCGTGTGGCTGCCGGGCCGAAGGGCGGCCTTCAGTCAGAGACCCTTACCAATTCAATGGTTGCCTGTTGTGTAAGTGACGGGGACTGGCTACACCTATGTCCTGGCCTTGTACGGGGGACCCTGCTGGCCGGGTCGATCCCGGTCCAGCGCAGCGGGACTGGGAGATCCAGGGGGCGACGCACCGCACTGGTTATGAGGACTTCCACGCCCACAGCGGCGGCCGTGACGCTCAGCCTTACCGGCCCGTTCGCCCGTCAAGGAATGGAGGCGGGCGCGGGGTTAGAGCTCTGGGCGGAGGAGGATGACGTCCGGTTGACCGTCGTGGACGACGGTGGCTCACGGTCGGCGGCGCTTCGGGCTTATGCCGCCTGGCTCGACCAAGATGTCGACCTGCTGATTGGA